>DATLGF010000205.1:0-5158 GCA_035540575.1 Noviherbaspirillum sp. | reverse complement strand
CCGGCGACGAGCCCGGTGCGGAAGCCGCCCCGCAAGCCGGCGCCACCGTCTCCCCTGCCCGGTCGTCAGGAATCGGCCTTGTCGACACGTTTGCGTAGCCGTGACGTCAAGCGAGGATTTGCATCGGCTTCATCCTTCTTTTCGTCGCATCCGCAACAGAGGGAATTCAGGATAATTCCGCCAATACTGCGCCGGTAACGGCGAGATGGCGATCGGAACGAGGCACAACTCCAACCCGGTCGCTCGCGCGCAGACGGGAGCCCGGTTCGGACCTGTGCAGATGTGCGAACGCCGGAACCGGATCCCGGCTGCGCGAGCGACATGAACAGCGAATGCAGCAAGACAGCAATGCACCCGCGGCACTGTGCATGACTCAGCCGCCCCGGCATCAAGAACAAAGGTAACGAGATGGCAACAGCTTCGAAGGCAGGTCCGAAGGTGGTTCAGATCGACGACGGCGCGAAGGCGCCGCCGCCGAAGAAATCCCCCGTCAAGCTGCTCGTCGTCGCGGCGGTGCTGCTGATGGGTGCCGGCGGCGCCGGCGCATGGTTCTTCATGGGCGCCAAGGCGGAAAAGGAAGCGGCGGCCAAAGCCGAAACCCCGAAGCCGCCGCTCTACCTGCCGATCGACCAGTTCACCGTGAACCTGCAGCAGGAAATGGGCGAGCACTACCTGCAGACCGCCTTCACGCTGCAGGTGAGCGATCAATCCCAGGCCGACCTGATCAAGCTGTACATGCCGCTGGTGCGCAGCCGGCTGCTGATGCTCCTGTCGAGCAAGAAGCCGTCCGAGCTGAGCACCGCCGAGGGCAAGGAAAAGCTGCAGGAGGAAATCGTTGCGCGCCTGCAGGAACCGTTCGCACCCAATGGCGCGCCGGTCGGCGTGACCGGGGTCTTCTTCACGTCGTTCGTGATCCAGTGATGCCATGTCCGACAGTTTCCTTTCCCAGGAAGAAGTCGATGCCCTGCTGAAGGGCGTAACCGGCGAAGAGGACGACCACGCCGCCGCCGAGGACGAGTCGGGCATACGCCCGTACAACCTCGCAACGCAGGAACGCATCGTCCGCGGGCGCATGCCCACGCTGGAAATCATCAACGAGCGCTTTGCGCGCCTGTTGCGCATCGGCCTGTTCAATTTCCTGCATCGCAGCGCAGAGGTCTCGATCGGCCCGGTGCGCGTCCACAAGTACAGCGAATTCATCCGCAACCTGGTGGTGCCGACCAACCTGAACCTGGTGCACATGAAGCCGCTGCGCGGCACCGCGCTCATCGTGTTCGATCCGAACCTGGTGTTCCTGCTGGTGGACAACCTGTTCGGCGGGGACGGACGCTTTCATACCCGCGTGGAGGGCCGCGACTTCACGCAGACCGAGCAGCGCATCATCCAGCGCGTACTCGGCATCGTCTTCGAAACCTATGCCAAGTCGTGGGAACCGGTGTATCCGGTGGAATTCGAGTACGTCCGTTCGGAGATGAACACCCAGTTCGCCAATATCGCCACCCCGAATGAAGTCGTGGTGGCGACGACCTTCACGATCGAACTGGGTCCGGTCAGCGGCGAAATGCACTTCTGCACGCCATATGCGATGGTCGAGCCGATCCGCGACATCCTGACCAGCAGCCTGCAGGGCGAAACGCTGGAGACGGACAAGCGTTGGGTGCGCCTGATGACGCAACAGATCCAGACCGCCGAGGTCGAGCTGGTGGCCGATCTCGGCACCGCCAAGGCCACGCTGGGCGAGGTGCTGAACCTGAAGGCCGGTGATGTGCTTCCGATCACGATACCGGAGAAGGTGGCGGCAAAAGTGGATGGCGTTCCGGTCATGGAATGCAGCTACGGAAAATTCAACGGTCAATATGCGCTGCGCGTGGAAAAGCTGCTGACCTATAGCACCAACGATTTCACGCAAGGAGATGATCATGGCTGACGAAAACGGTAGCCAAACGGCCGCGGACGACGATTGGGGCGCCGCGTTTGCCGAGCAGCAGCAGGCCGAACAGGCCGCGCTGCAGTCCAAGCAGACTGCTGCCCACATGTTCCAGGACCTGTCCGGAACGGTGCGAACTGGCACCCACAACGACATCGATTTCATCCTCGACATCCCGGTGCAGCTCACTGTGGAACTCGGGCGCACGAAGATCGCGATCAAGAACCTGCTGCAGCTCGCGCAGGGCTCGGTGGTGGAACTGGACGGGCTTGCCGGCGAACCGATGGACGTTCTCGTCAACGGCTGCCTGATCGCACAGGGCGAGGTGGTGGTGGTCAACGACAAGTTCGGCATCCGACTGACCGACATCATCACGCCGTCCGAGCGCATCCGAAAACTGAACCGCTGACGCCGCGCCGATGAAGCACGCCCTTCCCCTGTTCCTTCTCGCCGGCGCGGCACCCGCATTCGGCGCCGATGCGCCCGCTGGCACCGCCGGAAGCCTGCTGCAGGTGCTGTTCGGCCTGGTCGTCGTGCTCGCACTGATGGCGGGCGCGGCCTGGCTGCTCAGGCGCATGGGCGTGGCGGGCACCGGCACCGCGAATGTCGCGCGCGTGGTCGGCGGCGTGAGCGTGGGCAATCGCGAACGCGTGATGGTGGTGGAGGTGGCCGACCAGTGGATCGTGGTCGGCGTTGCCCCCGGCCGCGTGAACGCGCTGTCGTCACTGCCGCGCCAGGAAATCATTCCGACTCATCCGGCTCCCGCGCAGTCTTCCGAGTTCTCGGCATGGCTCAGGAAAACCATCGAGAAACGCAACGCGGGCTGACCTGCGCGTGGCCGCTCCATGCCGGCCGCAAACTTCAACTGATCACCAGCATCTCCCCGATGGGATTCAAGACCTTCCGCTTCCTGCTGCCGCTGGCGCTCCTGGGCCTGCCGCTTTTCGCATCCGCGCAGACCGGCCTGCCCGCGTTCACCAGCACCCCGGGGCCGGGCGGCGCGCAGACCTATACGCTGAGCCTGCAAACCCTGCTGCTGTTGACGGCGCTGACCATGCTGCCGGCGGCGCTGCTGATGATGACCAGCTTCACGCGCATCATCATCGTGCTGTCGCTGCTGCGCCAGGCGCTGGGCACGCAGACCGCGCCGCCGAACCAGGTGCTGATCGGCCTGGCGCTGTTCCTGACGCTGTTCGTGATGGGGCCGGTGTTCGACCGCATCTACGCCGAGGCCTACCAGCCGCTGGCGGAAAACAAGATCACGATGTCGGACGCGCTCGAGCGCGGCGCGGTGCCGCTGAAGGATTTCATGCTGCGCCAGACGCGCGAATCCGACCTCGCGCTGTACGTGCGGCTTTCCGGCGGGCCTGCGCTGAACGGTCCCGAGGACGTGCCGCTGCGCGTGCTGATTCCCGCCTTCATCACCAGCGAGCTGAAGACCGCCTTCCAGATCGCGTTCGCGATCTTCATCCCGTTCCTGATCATCGACATGGTCGTGGCATCGATCCTGATGTCGATGGGCATGATGATGATGTCGCCGGCGATCGTATCGCTGCCATTCAAGCTGATGCTGTTCGTGCTGGTCGACGGCTGGCAGCTGCTGATCGGCTCGCTGGCGCAAAGTTTCTATTGAGGAGCCCGACATGAGTCCGGAAAGCGTCATGACCATCGGCCGCCAGGCCATCGAAGTCACCCTGATGGTCGCCGCACCGATGCTGCTGACCGCGCTGGCCGTCGGTCTGGTGGTCAGCATCTTCCAGGCCGCCACCCAGATCAACGAGATGACGCTGTCCTTCATCCCGAAGCTGATCGGGATCTTCCTCGCGATGATGATCGCCGGGCCATGGATGCTGTCGGTGATGGCCAACTACATGCGCCACATGCTGACCGGCATTCCCGGATTCATCGGCTAGGCCCGTCGAGGGCCGCTGGCCGGCCGAACCATGATCACTTTCAGCAGCACCGAGCTCTATACCTGGGTCGCCTCGTTCCTGTGGCCGGCCACGCGCGTGCTCGGACTGATCGCAACCGCGCCGCTGTTCGGCAACGTCAGCGTGCCGGTGCGCGTGAAGGTCGGTCTGGGCATCATGATCTCGCTGGTGATCGCACCGGGCGTGCCTGAGGTTCCCGCGATGGACCCGATGTCGCTGGCCGGGCTGGTGATCCTGGCCCAGCAGCTGGTGATCGGGCTGGCGATGGGCTTTGCGATGCGCATCGTGCTGGCGGCAGTGGAGATGGCGGGCGAAATCAGCGGCCTGACGATGGGTTTCGGCTTCGCCACCTTCTTCGATCCGCAGACGCGCGCGCGCACGTCGGTCATCGCGCAGTTCCTGTCGCTGTTGACGCTGATGATCTTCCTGGCGCTGAACGTGCACCTGATGATGCTGTCCACGCTCGCGCACAGTTTCGTGACGCTGCCGATCAGCGCCGATCCGGTGGGCGTCTCGGGCTTTGGTCAGATTGCGCGCTGGGGCGGATTGATCTTCAGCTCCGGTGTGCAGCTCGCGCTGCCGATGATCGCCGCGCTGCTGCTGACCAACATCGCTCTGGGCATACTCACGCGCGCGGCGCCGCAGCTGAACCTGTTCGGCATCGGCTTTCCAGTCACGGTCGGCGCGGGTTTCATCGTGTTGGGTCTCGTTCTGCCCTTCCTGGCCACCCCGATCGGCCGGCTGTTCGAGGAGGCGCTGGGATTCATCCGGCAGATCACGACGCCGCTTGGGGGGTAGGGATTCGCCGGGGCGGCACTGCAGAAGCGGCGACAGCCTTGGACGACGCCGATGGAACCGCCGGTATCGTCCGATCAGATGAAGTTGAACAGCGACAGCCGCGAGGTCGTGATGAAGGACTGCTGCGCGGCCTCCAAAATCATCTTCTGCTTCGTGAGGTCGGTGATCGCCTTCGTGTAGTCGAGCTCCTGCAGCTCGGTCAGGGTCTTGGCGAGCTGGATGTCGCGGTCCGCGGCCTGGTCGTCGAGCGCGTCGAGTTCGTTCAGCCGCGCGCCGACCGACGCGCGCACCGTCAGCACATTGTCGAGCGCGCTGCCGAGCTCCCGGTTCGCCGCGCGCAGGGAGTTCTCCAGCGCAGCCTTGCCGTTCGCGTCCGTCGCCGGACGTTCCAGCGCGGCGATCAGGTTGTCGAGGGTATTGAAGATGCTCTCGCTGCGCACCGGTTCGGCCACGAAGGTGTCGCCGGCCGCCGGCGTGCCGGTGATCGAGAACTGTGCGGAGC
>DATLGF010000204.1:0-3146 GCA_035540575.1 Noviherbaspirillum sp. | reverse complement strand
CTGCCGGGTACGCTGCCAAACCCCGGCGTCGCGCCAATGCCGGGCGTGGTTCCCAGTTCCGGCGTTGTCCCCAGTCCCGGAGTCAGTCCGGTCGTCGGGCTACCCAATCCGGTGCCGATGCTCGGCACGACGCCGACCATCGGCACCGGATTGGGTAGCCCGACGACCGGACTGACTCCGGGACTGGGGACAACGCCGGAACTGGGAACCACGCCCGGCATTGGCGCGACGCCGGGGTTTGGCAGCGTACCCGGCAGCAGCATCGGGATCACGCCAGGCATAGGCGGGACGGTCGGGATCGGCGGAACGACCGGGATCGGCGTCACCGGCATGGACCCGGGCAGCGGAATCGATACGACTACCGTGACGACCACCGGAACCGGCCTGAGCGGCAGCCTGCCGGGGTCGCAGCCGCCGCTGGGCACGACGACCGGCGCGTTCGGCGGCACGCTGACCCAGTCCCCGCTCACGGGAACCGGGCTGGGCACGGGGACCAGCGGATCGACGATGCTGCAGGGAACAGGGTCTACGGGTTTCTGATCTACTGGCCGAACGGCTTCACACTGCCGCAGTCGGCGCCGAGCCAGCGGCCCGCGCTGTCCTGACGGTGCGAGACCGGCTGGCCGTGCGAGGTGCCCTTGAAGTCGTATGAAGAGCTGAACTTGTCTCCGCCCGAATAGGTGCCCGACACCTTGCCGGAGCCATTCAGCGCGGCGCCGGTGCAGACGATGTCGGCCTTGTAGCCGTTGCCGCTGACCTGGCGGTTCTTCGCGACGCAGCCGGAGTCATATTTCTCGAATCCCGCCGCGCCCTGCGCTGCCATCTGGGGCGTGATGCAAACCCGGCTCACCATTGCACCGTTCTTGAACTGCGGCACCTCGATGCCCATCTTGCGCATCTGCTCGACCTGCTCGGGCGGCATTTGCGGCATGTTCTTCATGGCGTCGGACTTGACCGTCATTTCCCACAGGCCCGGCTTCATCTGCGGTTCGGCCATGGCGCTTGCGCTGATCATCGCGCCAAGAAGGAACGGAAGGGCAGTTTTTCGTTTCATGTTTTCTCCCAGTCGGTTTGAATCGGAAGCAGCTGCTCGAATGCGGGTTTGCCGAGCAGATACCCCTGCACCAGCTCGACGCCCAAATCCTCCAGTGCGCGCAGTTCGCCTGCGGTCTCCACGCCCTCTGCAATGACCACGATGCCGAGCTCCCGGCACGTCATGAGTACGCCAGCGACAATCGCGCGGCGCGCGCGGTCCATGTCGAGGTTGCGGGTCAGTGCCATGTCCAGCTTGATGATGTCGGGCTGGAAGTTTGCCAGCAGGTTCAGCCCCGAATAGCCGGCGCCGAAATCGTCGATAGCAGTGGCAAAGCCATGGCGTCGATATTCGGTGACGATCCCTTGCAGGTGCGCCTCGTCCCGCACCTTCTCACCCTCGGTCACCTCGAAAACGATGCGCTCGGTAGGAAAGCGGAACTCGGCGGCAGCCTCAAGCGTGGCACGGATGCAGGTTTCGGGCCGGTAGACGGCGTTCGGAAGAAAATTGATGTGAAGCAGACAGCCTTCGCGTTCGGGCAGGCCGAGGCGTGCAGCCACCTCGATGGCCTTGACCCTGCAGGCCTGGTCAAAGCGGTAGCGATTGCCATCATGGACCCGGCCCAGAATGGTGGCCGCGCCCTCGTTAGCCGGCCCCCGGACCAGTGCCTCGTAGGCATGGATACGGCGGCGGCGCACATCGACGATGGGCTGAAACGCCATCGAGAACGCGAAGTCCAGGCCAGCACCGTTGCGGCAATCGCGACAACGCAGCGCGGTAAATGTGGCGGGATCGAGAGGCATGCAGGTTGGCGCTTGATGACGGGTAATCGATTCTACGGCATCCCTGGCCCGGGTGCGGCTTGCGCTGTATCAAGCGCATGCACCCAGGCATCAGTCCGCGTGGCATTACAATCGGCGCCATGTACACGCGTCACTTCCACCTGCAGCAGCCGCCCTTCTCGATCGCGCCCGACCCGCGCTACCTGTTCATGAGCGAACGCCACCGCGAGGCGCTTGCCCACCTGTTGTACGGCATCGACGGCGGCGGCGGCATCGTGCTGCTTTCGGGCGAAATCGGCACCGGAAAGACCACGCTGTGCCGTTGCCTGCTGGAGCAGGTGCCGGCCAACTGCAACATTGCCTACGTCTTCAATCCGAAGCTGAGCGCCACGGAGTTGCTGGAAGCGATCTGCGCCGAATTCCGGGTGACGCTTGCGCCGAACGAACGGCGCACCGGCACGCGCGCCTGGACCAATGCGCTGAACCGCTTTCTCCTCGAACAGCACGCGCTAGGGCGCAACAACGTGCTGGTGATCGACGAGGCGCAGAATTTGTCGGCCGACGTGCTCGAGCAGCTGCGCCTCTTGACCAACCTGGAGACCAATCAACGCAAGCTGCTGCAGATCATCCTGATCGGCCAGCCCGAGCTGCGCACGATGCTGGCCCAGCCCCGGCTCGAGCAGCTGGCCCAGCGGGTGATCGCGCATTACCATCTGGGCCCGCTCAACGAGCAGGAGACCGCGAGCTATGTCCAGCACCGGATGACCACCGCCGGCTTGCACGGCCCCTCGCCGTTCCAGCCCGGCGTGATGCGGCATGTCCACCGCCTGTCCGGCGGGGTGCCGCGCCGGATCAACCTCCTGTGCGACCGCGCCCTGCTCGGCGCCTACGCCGAGGGTGTGACGACGGTCAGCCGCAGGATCGTCGAACATGCGGCGTCCGAACTGTTCATTCACGCCAGCCGGCCTTCGCCGCCTTCGCGGCGCGCGCCCATGTTCGCCTTCGGCGCGGCGGCGGGCATTCTGCTTGCGGCCGGCGCCGCCTGGCTGCTGATGCCGGAACTTGCCGCGCGCATGCCGCGGGGTGCACCGGGTGTGGCCGTCGCGGCGCCGCAGCCGGCCGCGGAACCGGCCGCCGCGGTCGAGGAAAAACAGGCCGTCGCACAGGAAAGCGCAGCCGTCACGCCGCCGTTTGCCGGCATCCGCAACGAAACGCAAGCCCTGCGCGAACTGGCGGCGCTGTGGGGCTGGCAGGATGAGGGCGGCGATCCCTGCGCCGGGAACACGCAGGGCCTTCGCTGCTACCGCAGCAGCGGCGGGCTGGCCGAACTG
>DATLGF010000203.1:0-3426 GCA_035540575.1 Noviherbaspirillum sp. | reverse complement strand
CTATCGTGCGCAGCACCTCAAGCGCAATGCGCCCGGCGAGCGGATTGCCGCCATAGGTGGTGCCATGCACGCCGGCTGAAAACACGGTGGCGATCTTTTCGGTTGTGAGCATCGCGGCCACCGGGTAGCCGTTGCCGAGCGCCTTGGCGGTAGTGAGGATGTCGGGTGTGACGCCGTAGTCCATGTACGCGAACAGCTTGCCGGTGCGGCCCATCCCGCACTGCACCTCGTCGAAGATCAGCAGCGCGCCGCTCTGATCGCACAGCGTGCGCAGCAGCCGCAGCCATTCGGGATCGGCCGGCAGCACCCCGCCCTCGCCCTGGACAGGCTCGACCACGACCGCGCAGACGTCGTCGCCGATTGCGGCGCGGGCGGAGGCAGCGTCGTTGAACGGGATGTGCTCGATCGCCGGCGGCAGCGGCTCGAAGCCCTCGGTGTACTTCGACTGTCCGCCCACCGACACGGTAAACAGCGTGCGTCCGTGAAACGCATTGAAGCAGGACACGATGCGCGACTTGCCGGCGTTGTGCACGGTGTGCGCGTACTTGCGCGCCAGCTTGAACGCCGCTTCGTTCGCTTCCGCGCCCGAGTTGCAGACAAACACCCGCTCGGCGAAGGTCGCCTCGGTGAACGCGCGCGCCAGTTGCAGCACCGGTTCATTGGTGAACGCATTGCCCGCATGCCAGAGCCGCTGGGCCTGTTCATGCATGACGGAAACGAGATGCGGCGCACAGTGGCCCAGACCGGTCACACCGATCCCTGCGGTGAAGTCCAGATACTGGCGGCCGTTCTGGTCCCACAAGTCGAGACCGCTCGCGCGCACCGGCACCATCGCGCTCGGCGCATAGACGGGCACCATGACCTCGTCGAAGGTGCTGCGCGAGACCGGATTCGTCGAGTAATCGGGAGAGTCGTCGGCGGCGTGACCCGCCTGTCTTGTCGCGGTCATTCTTGCTCCTAGTCATTACGATGCCGGGACGCTGCGCATCGCGGCGCTCTTCTAACTGCGACGCCCACTTCCTGAAAAAGTGCGCGGCGCGGGGGCGTGCCGAGGAAAACCGCGCGTCGGCGCGCACCGCACGCGCGAACTGACTTGAAGCGAACCCGGGCGGCTTCCGCGTGACGTCGGTTCAGAAATCGAAGCTGATGCCCTGCGCCAGCGGCAACGCCCGGCTGTAGTTCACCGTGTTGGTCGCGCGGCGCATATAGGCCTTCCACGAATCGGATCCCGATTCTCGCCCGCCGCCGGTTTCCTTCTCGCCGCCGAACGCGCCGCCGATCTCGGCGCCGCTCGGGCCGATGTTGACATTGGCGATGCCGCAGTCGCTGCCGGTGGCCGCCATGAAATGCTCGGCTTCGCGGATGTCGTTGGTGAAGATGCTGGACGAAAGCCCTTGCGGCACCGCGTTGTTCCAGGCAATCGCCTGGTCGAGCGACTGGTAGCGCGTCACGTACAGGATCGGTGCGAAGGTCTCGTGGTGCATGATCGGCGTCTGCGCCGGCATCTCGACCAACGCCGGACGCGCATAGAACGCGTCCTCGCAACCCGCGACCTCTGCACGGCCGCCGTCGAACACGGCGCCGCCCTCTTCCGCCGCGCGGGCGAGCGCGCGCTGCATGCCGTCGAAGGCCGCGCCGTCGATCAGCGGGCCGACCAGCGTTCCCTTCTCCAGCGGATTGCCGACCGGCAGTCCCTCGTACACCTTCTTCAGCCGCGGCACCAGCTGGTCGTACACGCTGTCGTGCACGAACAGGCGGCGCAGCGTCGTGCAACGCTGGCCGGCCGTGCCGACCGCCGCGAACACGATCGCACGCGTGGCCAGTTCGAGGTCGGCCGACGGTGCAACGATCATCGCATTGTTGCCGCCCAGCTCGAGGATGGTGCGGGCGAGCCGCTTCGCGCAGGCTTGCGCAACCGCGCGTCCCATGCGGGTGCTGCCGGTGGCGCTCACCAGCGGCACGCGCGCATCGTCCACCAGCGCCTGCCCGGCGTCGGCGCCGCCGATCACCAGTTCCGACAGGCCCTCCGGCGCTTCGCCGAAACGGGCGACTGCCTTCTCGAACAGCGCCTGCACGGCAATCGCCGTCAGCGGCGTCTTCTCGGATGGCTTCCACACCACGCTGTCGCCGCAGACGAAGGCGAGCGCCGCGTTCCACGACCATACCGCGACCGGGAAATTGAACGCGGAAATCACGCCGACCACGCCGAGCGGATGCCAAGTCTCCATCATCCTGTGGCCGGGCCGCTCGGAGGCGATCGTCAGCCCGTAAAGCTGGCGCGACAGGCCGACCGCGAAGTCGCAGATGTCGATCATCTCCTGCACCTCGCCCAGGCCTTCCTGCAGGATCTTGCCGGCCTCCAGCGTGACCAGGCGACCGAGCGCCTCCTTGTTTTCTCGCAACTCCTCGCCGAACAGGCGCACCAGCTCGCCGCGCCGCGGCGCCGGCACGCTGCGCCACTGCTGGAACGCCGCATGCGCGCGCGCCACCTTCACCGCCACATCGGCGGCGTGGTCGGCGCGCAGGCCGGCGGTGCGCTCGCCGGTGATCGGGCTGCGGCTGATCAGGTCTTCGCCGCGGTAACGCGACAGGTCGGCGCCGATGTCGGCGAGCAGCTTTTCCACGACTTCCATCGATGTTGTCCCTTCCTTGTAGTTGGTATCCGGTTGCTTTCGGGCTGGCAGCGGTATCAGCCCGCATAGTAGCGGCCGAAGCGATTGGACAGGAAGTCCTCCAGCCTGGCCTGCTCCTGGCGTACCAGCCCCTTACCAGGCAGCTTGCCTTCCAGCACCAGGTCGACCATTGCGCAGATGCCTGCGGCGGTCGTGATCTGTATCGCCGACAGCAGCGTGCCGTTGACTTCCTGGCTGTAGATCTTGCGTGCATACGTCTCCTGCTCCAGCCTGCCGTCGCGCGTTCCGCATACGCTTGCAAAGACCAGCACCACGTCCTGGCGCGTGATCGGAATCGCGGTCTCGAGGACTTCCTTCAGGATCGGCCGGCGGTCCAGCATGCCGAGCTGGAGGTCGCGCACGAGCATCTTGATGATATCCCTGTGCCCCGGGTAGCGCACGGTCTTGTAGTTGAGGTTTTGCACCCGTCCTGCGAGTGTCTCGCACAGCGTGCCGAGGCCGCCCGAGGTGTTGAACGCCTCGTAGTCGATGCCGTCGAGCGAGAAGTGCTCGACCTCTTCCAGCGCCGGCACTTCGCGCAGCCGGCCGTCGACGATGGCCTCGCAGGGATTGCAGTATTCGTTGATCAGGCCGTCGGTGCTCCAGGTCAGGTTGTACTTCAGCGCGTTGCTCGGAAAGGTCGGCAGCGCACCTACCCGCATGTGCACGTCGCGCAGGCTGTCGAAGCGGCTGGCCACGTCGTGGCCGACGATGGAAATGAAGCCGGGTGCAAGACCGCACTGCGGCACGAAGG
>DATLGF010000202.1:0-5058 GCA_035540575.1 Noviherbaspirillum sp. | reverse complement strand
GCGACCCGGGGCAGTCCGGGGCGCATGATAAAATCCGCCATTTGACCAACGTCCCAGGCCGGACGCGAGAGCGGCAGTTTGCCGGCTCGCCACGGCAGCTCACTGATTCCTAGCATGTCATTCCTGACCAAGATTTTCGGCAGTCGCAACCAGCGGCTGATCAAGCAATACCAAAAAACGGTCCGCGAGATCAACGCGCTCGAACCGGCAATGGAAAAGCTGTCCGACGCCGAACTGCAGGCCAAGACGCAGCAGTTCAGGGAGCGCCTGGCCGGAGGCGCAACGCTCGACGACCTTCTAGTGGAAGCGTTCGCCGTCTGCCGCGAAGCCGGCAAGCGGGTCCTGAAGATGCGTCACTTCGACGTCCAGCTGATCGGCGGGATCGTGCTGCACCAGGGCAAGATTGCCGAAATGGGTACCGGCGAAGGCAAGACGCTGATGGCAACGCTGCCGGTCTACCTGAACGCGCTGGCCGGCAAGGGCGTCCACGTGGTCACGGTCAATGATTACCTCGCGCAGCGCGATGCCGAGTGGATGGGGCGCCTGTACAACTGGCTCGGCCTCTCGACCGGCGTGAACCTGTCTCAGATGCCGCACGGCCAGAAGCAGACCGCCTACGCGGCCGACATCACCTACGGCACCAATAACGAGTTCGGCTTCGACTATCTGCGCGACAACATGGTCTACGACATTGGCGACCGTGTGCAGCGCGGATTGAACTTTGCGATCGTCGACGAAGTGGACTCGATCCTGATCGACGAGGCGCGCACCCCGCTGATCATCTCCGGCCAGGCCGAAGACCATACCGAGCTCTACCGCAAGATGAATGCGGTGCCGCCGCTGTTGACGCGTCAGATCGGCGAAGAGACCAAGGACGGCAGCGGCAAGATCGACGTGCCGGGCCACTACACGCTGGACGAGAAGAACCACCAGGTGCTGCTGACCGAAGCCGGTCACGAAAAGGCCGAGGAGGTTCTCACCGAAATGGGCCTGCTGCCCGAGGGCGCATCCCTGTACGACGCAGCCAACATCACGCTGGTGCACCACCTCTATGCAGCATTGCGTGCGCATACGCTGTACCACAAGGACCAGCATTACGTGGTGCAGAACGGCGAGGTCGTGATTGTCGACGAATTCACCGGCCGCCTGATGAGCGGGCGCCGCTGGTCGGAAGGCTTGCACCAGGCAGTCGAGGCGAAGGAAGGCGTGCGCATCCAGAACGAGAACCAGACGCTGGCCTCGATCACCTTCCAGAACTACTTCCGCATGTATGCGAAGCTGGGCGGCATGACCGGCACGGCCGACACCGAAGCCTACGAATTCCAGGAAATCTACGGACTGGAAACCGTGGTGGTGCCGCCCAACCGTCCCAGCCAGCGCAAGGATCGCCAGGATCAGGTCTACCGCACCGCCGAGGAGAAATACCAGGCGATGCTCAGCGACATTCAGGATTGTTACGAGCGCGGCCAGCCGGTGCTGGTCGGCACGACCTCCATCGAGAACTCCGAACAGCTCTCCGCCATCCTGACCCAGGCCAAGCTGCCGCATAACGTGCTCAACGCGAAGCAGCACGCCCGCGAGGCGGAGATCATCGCCCAGGCCGGCCGGCCGAAGATGATCACGATCGCGACCAACATGGCCGGTCGCGGCACCGACATCGTCCTGGGCGGCAATGTCGACAAGCAGATCCAGCTGATCGAGGCCGACCCCAATCTCTCCGACGCGGACAAGCAGGCCAGGGCCAAGCAGCTGCGCGACGAATGGCAGTCGCTGCATGACCACGTGGTGTCGGTCGGCGGTTTGCACATCGTCGGCACCGAGCGCCACGAATCGCGCCGCATCGACAATCAGCTGCGCGGCCGCTCCGGGCGCCAGGGCGATCCGGGCTCCTCGCGCTTCTACCTGTCGCTCGACGACCCGCTCTTGCGCATCTTTGCCGGCGACCGCGTGCGCGCGATCATGGATCGGTTGAAGATGCCCGAGGGCGAGCCGATCGAGGCCGGCATTGTTTCGCGCTCGATCGAATCGGCGCAGCGCAAGGTCGAGGCGCGCAACTTCGACATCCGCAAGCAGCTGCTCGAATACGACGATGTCGCCAACGACCAGCGCAAGGTGATCTACCAGCAGCGCAACGAGCTGCTGGAGGCGAAGGAAGTGTCGGAACTGGTGGCCGGGCTGCGCCGCGGCTTCTTCTCGGACCTGTTCCGCGAGCATGTGCCCGAAGGCTCGATGGAAGAGCAGTGGGACATCGAAGGACTGGAAAGCACGCTGAAGAACGAGTGGCATCTCGACGTGCCGCTCAGGCAGATACTCGAGACCGAACAGCACCTGACCGACGAGGATCTGCTCGAGCGCGTGCTCAAGGCAGCCGACGACGCCTACGAGGCAAAGGTCGCGGTGATTGGAAGCGAAGGCTTCGCCGGCTTCGAGCGCAGCGTCATGCTGCAGAGCATCGACACCCACTGGCGCGAGCACCTCGCGGCGCTCGACCACCTGCGCCAGGGCATACACCTGCGCGGCTATGCGCAGAAGAATCCGAAGCAGGAGTACAAGCGCGAGGCATTCGAGCTGTTCGGTCAAATGCTGCAGATGATCAAGAGCGAGGTGGTGCGCATCATCATGACGGTACGCATCCAGACCCGCGAGGAAGCCGATGCTGCAGAACAGCAGCTCGCGCAGTCGCAGGTCTCGAATGTCCACTACCAGCACGCGGACTTCAATCCGAACGCCGCACCCGAGGAACTGCTTGCGCCGACCGCCGAACCGGCGGACACGCGCGGCCAGCCAATGGTCCATGCGGTCCCGAAGGTGGGGCGCAACGATCCCTGCCCCTGCGGCAGCGGAAAGAAGTACAAGCAGTGCCACGGCAAGCTGGCGTAAGCGCCGATCCGATCCGATCGGAACACGGGCAGGGAAAGGGCAGGGAAACCTGCCCTTTTTTATTGCGCCGATCCGATAGAATAGTCGGCTTTCCCTCTCACTTACATTGCTTCCATGGCCGTCAATCTTCCCCTTCCCGTTGCAGCAGACCTGAAGCCGGTTGCCGGCATCGAGCTCGGCTATGCCGAAGCCGGCGTGCGCAAGCCCAATCGCAAGGACGTGCTGGTGATGCGACTCGCCCCGACCGCGACGGTCGCCGGCGTCTTCACGAAGAACCGCTTCTGCGCGGCGCCGGTGCAGGTATGCAAGGCGCACCTGGAGGCCGTGCGGCTGGGCAGCGCGCCGATCCGCGCGCTGCTGGTCAATACCGGCAACGCCAATGCCGGCACCGGCGACGCCGGCCTGGCCGATGCCAATGCGACCTGCACGGCGCTGGCCGAGCTGCTCGGCTGTGAACCGGCGCAGATCCTGCCGTTCTCCACCGGCGTGATCCTGGAGCCGCTGCCGGTGGGTCGCATCAAGGCCGGCCTGCCGGCGGCGATTGCCAACCTGAAGGAAGACAACTGGCTGGCCGCCGCCGAGGCGATCATGACCACCGATACCCAGCCGAAGGCGGCATCGCGCACGGTGACCATCGGCGGCAAAGAGGTCACGATGACCGGCATCAGCAAGGGTGCCGGCATGATCAAGCCGAACATGGCGACGATGCTCGGCTACCTTGCGATGGATGCGAAGGTCGCGCAGCCGGTGCTGGAACACCTCGTGAAGGTGGCGGCGGACCGGTCGTTCAACAGCATCACCATCGACGGCGACACTTCGACCAATGACTCCTTCATGCTGATCGCGACCGGCGCCGGCGAACTGGAGATCGACGATGTCGAATCGCCCGACTACGCGCAGCTGGCCGAGGCGGTGATCGGTCTGTCCCAGCAACTGGCGCAGATGATCGTGCGCGACGGCGAGGGGGCGACGAAGTTCATCACGATCGCCGTCGAGCAGGGTGCGAGCGTGGAAGAGTGCCGTCGCATCGCCTATTCGATCGGCCATTCGCCGCTGGTGAAGACCGCGTTCTACGCGTCGGACCCGAACCTGGGCCGCATCCTCGCCGCGATTGGATACGCCGGGGTGGACGATCTCGATGTCGGCAAGCTCAACCTGTTCCTCGACGATGTCTGGGTCGCGAAGAACGGCGGGCGCAACCCGGACTACAAGGAAGAAGACGGCCAGCGGGTGATGAAGCAGAGCGAGATCACGATCCGCGTCCTGCTCGCGCGCGGCGAGGCCAAGGCCACGATCTGGACCTGTGATTTCTCGCATGACTACGTCAGCATCAATGCCGACTACCGCTCGTAATCGCAAGCCCGCTTCATGACCCAGCTCGACCATTTCCTCACGCGCGCCGAGGGCCTGCTCGCGCGCCTCGAAGCCTATCTTCCGCCGCCGCAGCGAGAGCCCGACTGGCAGGCCTCATCCGCTTTCCGCTGGCGCAAGGCCGGCGGACGCGACGCGCGCGGCTATCTGCAGCCGGTCAAGCAGCTTGCGCCGATATCGTTGTCGGACCTGCAGAACATCGATGCGCAGAAGGAGCAGATCGAACAGAACACGCGCCAGTTCGTCGAGGGACGGCCCGCCAACAACGTGTTGCTGACCGGCGCGCGCGGCACCGGCAAGTCCTCGCTGATCAAGGCATGCCTGAACCGGTTCGCAGACCACGGGCTGCGCCTGATCGAGGTCGACAAGGACGATCTGGCCGACCTGCCGGACCTGGTCGACATGGTGGCCCAGCGTCCCGAGCGCTTCGTCATCTTCTGCGACGACCTCTCGTTCGAGGAGGGCGAGGGCGGCTACAAGGCGCTGAAGGTCGCGCTGGACGGCAGCATCGCCGCGCAGTCGGACAACGTGCTGATCTATGCGACCTCCAACCGGCGCCACCTGATGCCGGAGCGCATGTCGGACAACCTCGGCTACACCCATACCGAGGACGGCGACCTGCATCCCGGCGAGACGGTCGAGGAAAAAATCTCGCTGTCGGAGCGCTTCGGATTGTGGGTGTCGTTCTATCCGTTCCGCCAGGAGCATTACCTGGACATCGTCGCGCACTGGCTTGCCCACTTCGGCTGCGGCACCGAACAGATCGAAGAGGCCCGGCCGGAAGCGCTGCGCTGGGCGCTGCAGCGC
>DATLGF010000201.1:0-7786 GCA_035540575.1 Noviherbaspirillum sp. | reverse complement strand
GCGGATATCGAGGGCCGATTCAACGGCGGCGGAAAGCGTGTAGGTGCTCAAGGCGTGGAAGTTCTGGCGGTGAACGGCTTGGCGGACGTCGGCGGCGGCGAAGATGCGGGCCGCCGTATCAAGCGAGGGCGCCACTATACCCCAGCGCACCGCACCCCATCTTCGAGCGGCCGCATCCGGCCGGCATGCCGGGCGAGGAAGCACCGTTGATGCGACGCAAGCAAGCGCGGAAGCGGCGGTGACGTCCCGCAACTGTCGCCGCGCGTCAACGCCCTAATCTGGCGCCTTGTGAATGCAGATGCCGGCCGTCAAGCCGGCATGCACCGTCTCTACCGTCCCCATTTCAAACTCGCACGGAGAAACTCATGTTGAAGATGAAGAATGCGGCGCTTGCCACGGCTGTTCTGCTCGCCCTGGCGGCCTGCGGCGGCTCGAGCCCGGACGATGCCGATCCCGGGCTGGACAACGGCACTCCAGTCATTCCCGGCACAGGCCCGGGTACCGATCCGGACCCCGACCCTGGCACGGATCCTGGTACCGATCCCGCGCCCGCCGACGACACGTTCGCCGGCTCCATCGTGATGCGCAGCAACCAGGTCCTGTTCAACGGCGGAGACTACGTCAATGCGCAGGATTACGCAGTGTTCAGCACGACCGGCGTGTATGCGCAGGAATCCCGTGCAGCCGGTGCAAGCACGCCGTTGTCCACCTTCGGCATGCGCGTGGACCAGATCGGCATGAACGGCCAGTCCGGCACGATCCGCGTCGCGGTCGAGTTCGACAACACGGCTTCCGACGAGCTGTTCCAGTTCCTCGTCGAAGGTGCGACGCTGACCATCAACGAGACGGGCAGGATGAGCATTGCCAGTCCCGATACGGCACGCGCCTACGTGGTCGTCAACAACGGCAGCGGCGCCAGCGCAAATGTGACGGTCGCCGAAGTGCCCGCGGACGCGGTGACTGTCTCGACCCGGCCAGTGCATGATCACGACCCCTCGAGCTTTGCGCTGCTGGTCAATCTCGACGCGATCATGCAGGCCGCCATCGCCGCCGCAACCGATGCCGACCGCGCCGTGCTTGCCGGTGCCTCGAATGCCAATGCAAGCGGTCGCTACACGCTGCGCATGGGACTCACCGGCATCACGCTTGAAAACGACTCCGGCAACGCGATCACACTGGAATCGCCGATCACCGTGGGCTCGCGGGCGCCGCTCGGCGGCGCCGGGGTAAGCGGCGTGCTCTACCACAACGTCGAGTACCCCTGAGTCGTTTGGCGGGAAAGGGAAGGGGCGCCGTGGAGGCTGGGCGGACGAGCGGAGGCAGGTGCCGGGATTGCATCCCAAGCTTCGATTTCATCCCGCCCCGCGCTTGCACGCTCAAGCGACGACACCCAATCCTGTCGCCCCCGCGCAGGCCGGGGCCAGCACAGGCTATCAAAGGACTGCAGACGATCGATCCGGGCTCCTGCCCGCTCGGGAGCGACGGGGCAGGAGCAGGCGCTTGAATGATCAGCATTCGCGGCCATGGCCGCTAATGTGAATGACTAGCGCACTGCGCTTCTGAAAGCGGCCGCAAGCGCAGCAAGCGCGTCGCGCGACCGGCCGTCCATGACTCGAGTGTGAAGCAGCACCGGCAAGCGC
The DNA here is from genome assembly GCA_035540575.1 of Noviherbaspirillum sp. GTDB lineage: Bacteria > Pseudomonadota > Gammaproteobacteria > Burkholderiales > Burkholderiaceae_D > Noviherbaspirillum. Next base: position 6,146 of record DATLGF010000201.1, on the reverse strand, counting down.
GGCAGATCTGGAAGCCCGAACATCCAGATCACCGTGTTCAACACCCGCACCGCGGAACAAAAGAAAGCGCTGTTCCGGAGGGTTGCGGAACTGCCGGGCGAAAGCCCGGGCATCCGGCCAGACGACGTCTTCGTGAACGTTCTCGAGGCCGCAAAAGAAAATTGGTCCCTCGGTCACGGACTCGCTCAATTCGCTTGAGGTGCCGTGACGAATCGTGCGTTCCGGGTCGTACTGCCGCGCTCCCCAACGCGACGAAGCTGCCGATCGGGCGACACGCGCTGGTACGTCGCACGGTCATCGTATCTCTCCGACAGCCCGCGCTCAGCGCTGAATCCGGTTTCGGCCCCCGAATACGCGGTGAAATTGATGGGACCGTCCGGCGATGTAGCGCAGTCTTCACCCAATACCTATCTGATCCTCTTCTCTGCAACATCCATGAAACGGGGCTCCGGAAATCAAGCTTGACCCCCGGGCACTCGACACGGATCGGAGCCGCGATGCGCAAAGACAAGCTCCGCTTGCTTTGTGTGGAATCAAGCTGTGCCCTTCCGCCGGGCGTACCGTAACTTCGCTCTATGTGCTGTCCGGGCCGGTTTGATCGAGTCGTCCTGTCGCGTCTTGTGTCGGTGCGGGCAAGAAGCATGCATCCATGCCCGAGCAATGTCCGCCTGCCGGAGAGGGAATCATGAATGCTTTGATCGCGGGGTCGCAGTCGGAGCCGTTAGACATCAGTGTCATGAACGGCAATTTGCGTTTTGTCCGCGGAGCGCTCATGGTTGGACACTACCGGTCCACCTCACTCACCGGAACCGAACGCATCCTCAATCTGATGTATGGGGAGGCCCTCTCGAACTCCCTGCGCATAGGCGGTTACCCGCATCGTCCTGGTGATCGTCAACTGTTTAGAAATCCCAACCTTTGCCGTGAGGATGCCTACCTTCCGCGGCAGCCGGAAACGATCATCGTGGTGGGTCTCGGGCAGGAAGGCAAGTTGAGTGTCCCGGAACATGTGGCCACAGTTCGTCAAGGCGTCGTTGCGTGGGTACGGGAAACCGTGGCATTGGCCACGACCGCCCCACAGTCATTGACGCTCACGACAACCTTGCTCGGGAGCGGCGGAGCGGGCGTCTCGGCCGGGCAGGCCGCACAGGCCATTGCGCAGGGGGTCAGGGATGCGAACAGCCGGCTGTGCGAGGTGGGCTATCCCTGCATCAAGCACCTGCGAATCATCGAGATCTATCTGGACCGCGCCACTGAAGCTTGGCGGGCGCTCGAGGTTCTTGAAAATGGCGGCGCGCCCCCGGGGCAGTTCAAGCTGCAAAAGACTGTGGAGGCGGGGGTTGGCGCGATGCAGCGCCCGCTTGATTCCAGCTATCGTGGCGCCCGCCACGACCTGATACGTGCATTGACACGGGTGGAAGCCCCGGACCGGAGATTCATCGAATATTCGCTTGATACCAGGAGGGCGCGGGCAGAGCTTCGCGCCCAACATACGCAGGACAGACTGCTGCAGGAGTTGATCGCAACGGCATCCAGGAAATCGGTCCTGGACAACAGAATCGGTCAAGCCTTGTTCAAGCTGGTCGTCCCGGCCGAGATGGAGCCATTTCTCGGGGGTACCACGGAAGTGCAGATCGAACTGGACGACGGCACGGCATGCATCCCGTGGGAACTGCTCGATACATCGGCGGGCGCCCAGGACCAAGGTGATGCGGAGCCTTGGGCAATACGGGTGAAATTGCTTCGCAGGCTGCTGACGGCGGACTTTCGTTCCGAAGTGATGGATGCCGATTCCGCGTCTGATGTGTTGGTGATCGGGGAGCCAAAGTGTGACCCGCTGCGCTATCCGCGCCTTCCGGGTGCACGCGAGGAGGCAAAGGCCGTAGCCAAGCGCATCAAGGAAAAATTGGGCGCCGAACGCGTGATGGATCTCGTCAGCGACGGACAGGGAGCAAATGAGATCGACGCGCGCAGAGTCATTACCACGCTCTTGTCACGCGACTGGCGAGTCATCCACATTGCAGGCCACGGTGAGCCCGCCGACCAGGATGGCGATCCGAGGGGGGTGGTGCTATCGAGCGGGATCTATCTCGGGCCGCGCGAGATCAGGAACATGCGGCAGGTTCCCCAGCTCGTGTTCATCAACTGCTGCCACTCTGCGGCGGCGCATGCTTCCGATCTGCTCGCATCACCGCAGCCGTCGACGTACGGGCGAGCGGGCTTCGCGGCAAATATCGCGAAAAGCCTTATCAAGATCGGCGTGCGCTGCGTTGTCGCGGCTGGATGGATAGTCGAGGACAGAGCGGCGAGAGAGTTCGCCACGACGTTCTACAAGGCGCTTCTGGACGGGAAGCGCTTCATCGACGCGGTAGCGGAGGCGCGCAAAGCTGCGTGGGACAAGTTCGGCATGACAAATACAACCTGGGCGGCGTATCAATGCTATGGAGATCCGGACTGGCGGCTGCAGAACGAAAGAGATGCTGACGAAAGACGTGAGCCGCCGCACGCCCAGGAGTTTGCCGGCATATCGACTTCATCCGCCTTGGTCATTGCGCTGGAGGCAATCGTGACCAATGCGAAGTATGAGAAGAGAAGCCCCGCGCGGCAGTCGGCGAAAATTCGCTACCTTGCCGAAAATTACGGCAAACAGTGGGAGTGCATTGGATCCGTTGCAGAGGCGTTCGGCCTGGCCTACGCGGCGGTGGGTGAATTCAATGCGGCCCGCACGTATCTCGAGCGTGCGATTGCTTCCCCTGACGCGAGCGCATCGATGAGAGCGGGGGAACAGCTCGCGAAGGTGTACGGACAACAGGCCTGGAAAGTCTTCCAGGATGCAGTCGCCCATATCGAGCCCGATCCGGAAGGTCGTGACGGCCCGGAGGACCGCAGCAACAGCGGCGCGTATGAGAGGGCACATGAAAGCGCGTCGGCGCAACTGAACAAGGCAAGGGCGCTGTTGGAGAAACTGTGCATGTTCCAGGCCACTGCGAAGCGGCACAGCCTGTGCGCCTACATATGCAAGCGCATTGCAATGGTGGAGGCGATCGCCGGCCAGGATTGGAAGGAAAAGGATGCGACCGAGAACATGAAGGAACAATGCGGAAAGGCGCTCGAACTGGCCGCTGCGATCGAGGCCGCGGATCAGCACTATCCCGCGCTTAACCTCCTCGCCGCAGAGATCAACCTTCATGGCGAGGCCGTGAGCTGGGAGACTGTCGCTCCGCTTGCGCAAAAGGCCATGTCATGCGGCACGAACCCGGCCGGTCATACCTACCTCGACTTTCGTTCACACCTGATAAAAGTCGAGCTGCTCATCTACGAAAGCGTCGTACGGCAGCAACTCGCCGGAAATCTGGAAAGGATCATGCAGAGACTAAGTGAACTGCACGAATACGATAATGCGCTGGAGAGATGGCAATCCGTCAGGGACAACGGCTGGTTCGTGTTGTCGAAATACGGGAAACGTGCAAGGCCGGATGAGCAGCGCGCCGCTGCGACCCTTCTGCTTGAACTGGACAGGCGGGCCGGTTTACCCGCTTTGCATGCGCGCGTGCCTGCTGGCGAGGGCGCAAGAAACGGTGAAGGCGATACGCAAGAAGGCATCGATCGTGCCTTGCCCCAAACGGTGCCATGACCTTCAGTGAAACCCCGCGGCCCAGGAGAATATGCGATGCGAGAACTGGTGTTCATTCACGGCAGGGCGCAGCACGGCAAAGACGCAAACGCGCTGAAACAGGAGTGGATCGATGCGTGGGGCGAGGGCCTGGCCAAGAGCGGCCTCACGATGCCGATATCGCCGTCCCAGATCCGATTTCCGTACTACGGCGATACGCTCGATCAGCTGGTACAAGGCGTAAGCGATGGCGAACGGGCCGAAGTCGTCGTGCGCGGCCTTGACATCGGCGACGATGAAAAATCGTTCATTCAGGAGTACGTGGGCGAGGTCCAGGAAAAGTGCGAAGCGATCGGTTCTCCTCTACCTGCCGCACTGCCGGATGTCGAGTACGGAGAACGAGGGGTTCTCAACTGGCCGTGGGTGCAGGCCATTCTCAGAATGCTTGATGGCGTATCGCCGGCGAGCAAAGCAAGCGTCGCGCTGTTTGCGAACGATGTATTCCGGTATCTCCATGCGAACGAGATCCGGCATGTGATCGACGAGGGTGTGCGCCAGGCGTTCGCCCGGGACACGGACACGGTCGTGGTCGGTCATTCCCTGGGGTCGGTCGTTGCGTACAACGTGTTGCACCGCTACGGGCCGCAGGCTGGCTGGCGCGTACCACTGTTTGTTACGCTGGGTTCACCGCTCGCCGTCAGCGCCATCCGCAGGAGATTGGTGCCCGCGCCGCGCCATCCTGAATGCGTACGGGACTGGTTCAACGCATTGGATCCGCGTGATGTCGTCGCTCTCTGGCCCCTCGATGGGGAGCGCTTCATGGTCAATCCAGCTATCGAGAACAAGACGGATGTCGATAATTTCACCGAGAACCGGCACGGCATCCGTGGCTACTTGAGCGACGCGGATGTCGCCTACCGCATCTACGCACATCTCACCTAGGGCGGAACACCGGGGGGCGGGCCCGCCGGAGCGCTCGGCGGCCCCCATGTGCCGCACCCCCGGTCAGAGACGCTTGAGCAGCGCCGCCGTGAACTGTGCCGTCGACGCCGTCCCCCCCAGATCACGGGTGCGCACATTGTCCTCAAGCAGCGTCGCCTGTATCGCATCGCGCAGACGTGTGGCGAGCTCCGGTTTGCCGACATGGTCCAGCATCAGCGCAGCGGCCAGCATCAGCGAGATCGGATTGGCCAAGCCTTTTCCGGCGATATCTGGCGCCGAGCCGTGCACGGCCTCGAAGATGGCCGCCTGCTCGCCGATGTTCGCACCGGGAGCCAAACCCAGCCCTCCCACCAGCCCGGCCAGCTGATCGGACAGGATGTCGCCGAACAGGTTGGTACAGAGCAGCATGTCGAATTGCCAGGGATTGAGCACCAGCTGCATCGCGCACGCATCGACGATACGGTCGTCGACTTCCACGCGGCCCGCATACTCCTGCGCCACCTCGCGCGCCGCCTCAAGGAAGATGCCGGTCAGCGCCTTGAGCACATTCGCCTTGTGCACGATGGTGATCTTCTTGCGCCCGTTCTTCACCGCATACTCGAACGCGTAGCGGGCGATGCGACGACAGCCGTCGCGCGTGTTCACACCGGTGGACACCGCGACTGCGCGCGGATCGTCGCCGACCGGGACGAAGTATTCATGCGCGACATACAAGCCTTCGATGTTCTCGCGCACCAGCACGATGTCGATGTTGTCGTAGCGGCCCGGGATGATCGTCCTGACCGGGCGCAGGTTCGCGTACAGCTTGAATTCTTCGCGCAGGCGCACGTTGACCGACCGGAACCCTCCGCCAATCGGCGTGGTCAGCGGGCCCTTGAGCGCCAGGCGCGTGCGGCGGATGCTGTCCAGCACCGCCGCTGGCAATGGATCGCCGCTGGCGTCCATGGCCGCCATGCCGGCCATCTGTGTATCCCATTCAAAGGGCGATCCCAGGGCATTGAGGACTTGTACCGTGGCATCGGTGACTTCCGGGCCGATGCCATCACCCGGGATCAGGGTGGCGGGGATCGGTGCGCTGTTCGCTGCTTCCATGGCTTTCTCCAGGGCAGTTGAAGGTTTGAGGTTGAATCGGATGAACATACCATCCTTGCCTGTCAGGAGGCCTTCTTCGCCACGACAATCTTGTTCCGCTGCGAAATGCGTCAACAGGCAAATCGATGCGCAAATATGAAACTGACGCAGATCAGTCGCGCGCTTGACGGGAGAGCGGAACCATTGTTCGCCGGTTTACCTGCGCCGACAATGAAAACCCTGTCGAGCCTCCGCACCTGCGCGCTCCGGCAGCTTGAATTCGGGGAAATGCAGGATCAACGTCATCCCCGCGGACGAGGAGGTGCCGCGCGGCTGAAATGATTTCACAGAACCGACAGGAGCGGCGCGATGAGAGAGGTCTTGAAGAAATCGTACTTGCTGACTTGCCTGAACTATGTTGTCACCGATGTCGTGGCGGGTCTGCCGGTAAAAAAATTTACCGATCACAACGGCACGACACACGCCTCGCTTACGACGGCGGAATCGCTGGATTACATAG
>DATLGF010000200.1:0-6705 GCA_035540575.1 Noviherbaspirillum sp. | reverse complement strand
CGTCAAGATTGATGCCGACGACACCGGCTTCAACGATTCGGGCAACCCCGACTTCAATTCCGTGCTGAATGCGCGCATGAGCCGCCGCGACATGATGCGCGTCTCGGCCGTTTCGGCCGGCACCGCGCTGCTCGGCTCGCTCGGCCTGTCCGCCTGCGGCGGCTCGGACGCGGTGACGGAAACGGAAGTCGGCGGCAGCGAGGAAACCCTGCTGGGCTTCAACGCGGTAGCCAAGAGCCTGGCCGACACCCTCGTCGTGCCCGCCGGCTATACCGCTACCGTGCTCTATGCGCTGGGCGACCCGCTCAATGCCTCGACCCCGGCGTTCAAGAACGATGGCACCGACACCAGCTTTGACACCCGCGCCGGCGACCACCACGACGGCATCGAGTACTTCCCGCTCTCCGGCGCCGGCACGCCGTCGAAAACATCCTCGGACCGTGCCCTGCTGGCGATGAACCACGAGGCGACCACCGACGAGACCCGCTCCTCGTTCTTCCTGCATGCCGACGGCGGCACCACCACGCTGCCGCGCCCGGCTTCCGAAATCGACAAGGAGGTCGACATCCACGGCGTGTCCGTCGTCGAGATCCGCAAGACCAACAACACCTGGGCGACGGTGCAGAACTCGGCGTTCAACCGCCGCTTCACGCCGCTCACCGAGATGGACCTGAGCGGCCCGGTGCGCGGCAACGCGCTGGTGCAGACCGTGTTCTCGACCAACGGCACGCTGTGCCGCGGCACGCTGAACAACTGCGGCACCGGCAAGACCCCGTGGGGCACGCTGATCACCGGCGAGGAGAACTGGGGCGGCTATTTCACCCGCGGCAGCGGCGACAACGCCGCACGCGGCAACGACAAGAGCGTGACCGCGCTCAACCGCTACGGCCGCGCCCAGGGCGCAGCCTCCCGCCATGGCTGGGAAAGCGGCGGCGAAGCGCGTCATGCGCGCTGGGACATCAGCGCCTCGGGCGCGTCGGCGATCGCTGACTACCGCAATGAACTGAACACCTTCGGCTACATCGTCGAGATCGATCCGTACAACGCGACATCGCGCGCGAAGAAGCGCACTGCGCTGGGCCGCTTCGCGCACGAGAACGGCGCGTTCGGCAAGCTGGTCGCCGGCCAGCCGCTGGCGGTCTACATGGGCGACGACTCGCGCGGCGAATACATGTACAAGTTCGTCTCGCAGGTGGCGTGGAACCCAGTCGACGCCGATCCGGCCAACCGCATGGCCACCGGCGACAAGTACCTCGACAGCGGCCGCCTGTATGTAGCGCGCTTCAACGCCGATGGCAGCGGCGAGTGGATCGAGCTGAACATCAGCAATGCGCAGATCTCCGGTTATGCCAACTACACGTTCACCGACCAGGCCGACGTGCTGGTGAACGCCCGTCTGGCGGCGGACGCGGTCGGCGCGACCCGCATGGACCGTCCGGAATGGTGCAACGTGCACCCGACCACCGGCGAGATCTACTACACGCTGACCAACAACTCGCAGCGCACCACCGCCGCCGGCAACAACCAGGTCAACGCCGCCAACCCGCGCGCCTATACCGATATCAAGGGCACCTCGCAGACCCAGAACGGCAACGTCAACGGCCACATCATCCGCATCCGCGAAGGCGCGGCCGGCAATGCCGCGACCGCATTCACCTGGGATGTCTACCTGTTCGGCGCCGAAGCCGGCGCGGACCCGACCCGCATCAACCTCTCCGGCCTGACCTCCGACCAGGATTTCTCCAGCCCGGACGGCCTGGTGTTCTCCGAATCGACCGGCATCTGCTGGATCCAGACCGACGACGGTGCGTACACCGACGTGACCAACTGCATGATGCTGGCCGCGCTGCCGGGCCAGGTCGGCGATGGCGCGCCCGTGACGATCAACTACGGAGGCGGCGTGACAGTCACGACGCCGGTCGGCGCCAAGCCGACGCAGCGCACGCTCAAGCGTTTCCTGGTCGGTCCGAAGGGGAGCGAGATCACCGGCATCTGCGAAAGCCCGGACGGACGCGCGATCTTCGTCAACATTCAGCACCCGGGCGAGAACACACTGCAGGCGGACATCGGCGACCCGGGCAAGTACCAGAGCCAGTGGCCGGCCAACGCCGGCTACGGCGCCGGCAACCGTCCGCGTTCGGCGACCGTCGTGATCACCAGGAACGACGGCGGCCGCGTGGGCACCTGATCCAGCCTGACACGTGAATGGACGGGGCGGACGGCATCAGCCTTCCGCCCCGTTGTCATTGAGCTGGCGCAGGATCTCCCGCGCCTTCGGCGCATACTCGCGCGGCACCTGCAGCCGAATGCCGCCCACCGCAAGTCCCCCGATCAGCGACGCATGAGCCGCCGAATGCAGCAGCACCGGGATGCCTTCGGCTTCGAGCATCATGCGTGCAATCTCCGCCAGGCCGACATCGATGAATTGTTCGATCGTCACCAGCTCCATTGCTACCCCAACACGATGCGCAGCTGATCGAGTCCCACCGGCTTGACGCAATGCTCGTCGAAGCCCGCCCGGAACGCCCGGTCGCGATCCTGCTCCTGGCCCCAGCCGGTCAGCGCGACCAGCTTGATGCGGTGCACGCCTTCGGCTTCGCGGATGCGGCGCGCCGCTTCATAGCCGTCGATGCCGGGCAGGCCGATATCGAGCAGCACGACATCCGGGCGCCCGCGCAGCGCGGCGTCCACCGCCGACAGGCCGTCATGCTCGATATCCACCTCGTGGCCCAGCAGGCGCAGCAGTTCGGTGATCGTATTGGCGGCGTCGACGTTGTCATCCACGACCAGCACGCGGCGCACCACATCGTTCGCACGCTCGCGCGCCGCTTCGAGCGGCGCCGCCTGTGCCGGCGCCTCGACGCGCGGCAGATGCACCGAGAACTCGCTGCCTTTTCCGCGTCCTTCACTGAACACCTCGACCCGTCCGCCGTGCAGGCGTACCAGCCCGTCCACCAGCGACAGTCCGATGCCCAGCCCGCCGTGCGTACGCTCCACCGGATGCGCGCCCTGCCGAAAGATCGTGAAGATGCTTTTCTGCATGTCCGGCTCGATACCGATGCCGTTGTCCCGCACGCGCACGATGAATTCCTCCGGAGTGACATCCATGCCGATCTCGATCTCTCCGTTGTCGTCGGTGTACTTGGCGGCGTTGTTGAGCAGATTGCCGAATACCTGCGACAGCCGCACCGGATCGGCGTAAAGGCGCGTCGACCCGCCCGGCAGTGCAATGGACAGCTTGTGATGCGCGGACTCGATCGCCGGACGCGTGGTTTCGATCGCATTCGCGAGCACGGCCACGAGATCGGTCTCTTCCTTGCGCAGCTCGATCTTGCCGGTCGCGATGCGCGAAACGTCCATCAGGTCGTCGACCAGGCGCCGCAACTGGCCGACCTGGCGCTCCATGATGACCCCGGCATGCTCGACGCGCCGTATGTCGCCCGGCGCCAGCCGCAGGATGCCAAGACCGTTCGCGATCGCGGCAAGCGGGTTGCGCAGCTCGTGGGCGAGCGTGGCAAGGAACACATCCTTGCCCTGATCCGAGCGCTGCAGCGCGCGGTACAGGAGCGCATTCTCGACGGCGACGGCCGCGCGCCGCGCGAGATCGGCCGCGATCTCGAGATCGTGGCCGTCGTATATGCGCCCCGATTCGGCGCTGATGAAGGTGAGCACCCCCATCGTGCGGCCGTGCGCGAGAAGCGGCACGCCGATGTATGAGCGCAGGCCGAGTTCTTTCAGCGCGGCGCGGTAGCGCTCGTCGCGCACGGTCTGGTCAAGCACTTCGTCGGTGACCATGCGAACCAGCTGCGGCTGGCCGGACTTCATCACGTTCCACACGCCATGTCGCTGCTCGCGGTCGGGCGGGGTGCGTTCATGCAGTTCGCGCGCGAGCTTCACCTTGGCGGGATCGACATGGGCCACCGAGACCCGTTCGAGCTCGCCCGCCTCGTTCAGCAGGTCGATCGCGCACCAGTCTGCGAACGCCGGCACCGACAGAAAGGCGAGCGTGTCGAGCGAACTTTGCGGGTCCACCAGGCCGGACAGCTCCGCGCTGGCGCGCGCGAGAAACTGCAGGTCCTGCTCGGTCCGCTTGCGCCCGGTGATGTTGACGCTGACCCCCGTCATGCGCAGCGGCCGGCCGTCGTCGTCTGCAACCACGGTGCCGCGCGCCTCCAGCCACTGCAGCGAGCCGTCCGCGCGGCGGATGCGGTACTCGGTGCGCAGCTTGCGTTCGCCGGCGCGGGCGCGGCCCAAGATCTCGGCCAGCGCCGGTCGGTCCTGCGGATCGACCATGCCAACGTAGTCCTGCATCTCCAGCCGACGCACCGGTTCATCGGTGGGAGGCAGGCCATGCAGCGTCGTGTTCCCTTGCAAGAACAGAATTTCGTCGCTCTGCATGTCCCATTCCCAGGCGCCCATCTCGCCGGCCTCGAGCGCCAGTTGCAGCCGGGCTTCGTTGGCCATGAGCAATTGCTCGGCCTGGCGCTTTTCCATCGTGATGTCGCGGCCGTTCGCGTAAATCAGTCCTTCTTCGGGCGCGGCGGTCCACGCGAACCAGTGGTACTCCCCGGCCTTGCTCCTGATGCGCACCTCGAAGTGGACAAGCGGCCGGTTCAGCGCGTGCGCTATCGCTTCGGTGGTCGGGCCGATGTCGGCCGGATGCACGAAGCTTTCGAAGTGCTGGTCGACCAGGTCTTCCGCCGCATAGCCGAGTTGCCGCGTCCATGCGGGATTGACGCCGCGCAGCACGCCCTCGCCGTCGATCACCAGCATCAGGTCGAGTGCATTGCGCCAGATGCGGTCGCGCTCGCGCGTGCGCTCGGCGACCAGTGCCTCCAGCTCCTGGTTCAGCGCCTTCAATCGGGCCTGCGCGTGCTTCTGTCCGGTGCGGTCCTGCAGGATCTTGACGAAGCCGGCGTGGCCGCCATTTTCGTCATGCAGCGGAGTGAGTTCGCCTACCGCCCAGAAACGCTCGCCGTCCTTGCGCAGGTGCCAGCGTTCGTCCGACGCCATGCCGTTCGCCAGCGCCGTCTGCGCCTCGACGGCCGGCACGCCGGCCGCGCAATCTTCCTCCGTGAAAATGCGGTCCGCGCTGCGGCCGAGCATCTCGGCCTCGGTCCAGCTAAGGACGGCGGTAGCCCCCGCGCTCCAGGTCGTGATCCGACGTGCCGGGTCCATGCTGATGATGGCGAAATCGCGGACGCTGTCGATGATCTGACGGTATTGCGCTTGCGGGACGGGATGCGGTGGAGACCAGTCTGTCGGCATGGGGATGCGGCCTGGATGTGGTTGAGGCAAATGTGCGGCAGGAAAGGGCTTGCCCTCTTGCATTCGATCATGAACGCACAGTTTTGTTGCGGCTTGTCTCGGGCGGGCGCCACAGCATGCGCACAAGGCCGCGCTTCCTGAAACAGTTCACGACAGGCTCTAGAATCAGGTCCTTACACGGCAATCCTTCAAGTCATGACACCACTCTCGGTCCTCGACCTCGCCCCCATCGTCGAAGGCGGCACTGCCGCCGATTCCTTCCGCAACAGCGTCGAACTGGCGCAGCACTGCGAACGTCTCGGTTACCGCCGTTTCTGGCTGGCCGAACACCACAGCATGCCCGGCGTCGCCAGCGCCGCCACCGCGGTGCTGATCGCCCATGTGGCCGCGCACACCGGGCGCATCCGCGTCGGCGCCGGCGGCATCATGCTGCCCAACCACGCGCCGCTGGTGATCGCCGAACAGTTCGGCACGCTGGCATCGCTGTTTCCGGGTCGCATCGACCTCGGCCTGGGCCGCGCGCCCGGCTCGGACCAGGCCACTGCCCGCGCGCTGCGTCGCAACCTCGACACCGACCCGGACGCCTTCCCGCAGGACGTGCTGGAGCTGATGCACTACTTCGCGCCGGAGCAGCCGGGCCAAAGGGTGCGCGCCGTGCCCGGCGCCGGCCTGGACGTGCCGATCTGGATCCTCGGCTCCAGCCTGTTCGGCGCGCAGCTCGCCGCGCGGCTGGGCCTGCCGTTCGCGTTTGCCTCGCATTTCGCGCCGGCCCAGATGATGGATGCGATTGCGTTGTACCGCTCGCTGTTCCAGCCTTCCGACAAGCTGGACAAGCCCTACGTGATGCTGGGCGTGTCCGTGTTCGCCGCCGACACCGACGAGGAAGCGCATCTGCTGGCGACCTCGATGCAGCAGGCCTTCGTGAACCTGCGCAGCGGCCGTCCGACCCGGCTGCAGCCGCCGGTGCCGGGCTATGCCGATGCGCTGAACGAACACGAACGCGCGATCCTGGCCCACACGATGTCGTGCTCGATCATCGGGTCGGCGGCGACGGTCGCCACAGGGATCAAGGACTTCATCGCGCGCACCGGGGCGGACGAACTGATGATCGCCTCGCAGATTTATGACCACCGCGCACGCCTGCACGCGTACACCCTTGCCGCGCAGGCAATGAACTAGCGCGACACGCGGCGGGTCGAACCGGCGAGGAGTGGACCCGATGCATGAAATCCGAATAGAAAGCGTGGGCGACCTCTCGCGCGAAGTCCGGGGTCTGCTCAGTTCCGACAGGAAATGGCTGTTCCGCGGCCAGTCCGACGCCTGCTGGGAATTGCTGCCCAGCGTGCTGCGCGGCTACACCGCGCAGCAGGAACGCTACCTGACCAACGAGTTCCGGGTGCGCGCGCGCAGCCGCTATGCGCCCTGTCCCGCCAACAA
>DATLGF010000199.1:0-3458 GCA_035540575.1 Noviherbaspirillum sp. | reverse complement strand
GTATTCGGCGATTCCGCCCGCCACAAGATGGTCGAAGGCGTCAACATCCTCGCCAACGCAGTCAAGGTCACCCTGGGCCCGAAAGGCCGCAACGTCGTGCTGGAGCGCTCGTTCGGCGCCCCGACCGTGACCAAGGACGGTGTCTCGGTCGCCAAGGAAATCGAACTCAAAGACAAGCTCATGAACATGGGCGCGCAGATGGTCAAGGAAGTCGCTTCCAAGACCTCCGACAACGCCGGTGACGGCACCACCACCGCAACGGTTCTGGCACAAGCCATCGTGCGCGAAGGCATGAAGTACGTGGCCGCCGGCATGAACCCGATGGACCTGAAGCGCGGCATCGACAAGGCTGTCACCGCGACCGTCGAAGAACTGCGCAAGATCGCCAAGCCCTGCACCACCTCGAAGGAAATCGCCCAGGTTGGCTCGATCTCGGCCAACTCCGACTCCTCGATCGGCGACCGCATTGCTGAAGCCATGGAAAAGGTCGGCAAGGAAGGCGTGATTACCGTCGAAGACGGCAAGTCGCTGCAGGACGAGCTGGAAATCGTGGAAGGCATGCAGTTCGACCGCGGCTACCTGTCCCCGTACTTCATCAACAACCCGGAAAAGCAAGTCGCCGTCCTGGAGAACCCGTTCGTCCTGCTGTACGACAAGAAGATCTCCAACATCCGTGACCTGCTGCCGGTTCTGGAACAAGTCGCCAAGGCTTCCCGTCCGCTCTTGATCATTGCCGAAGACATCGAAGGCGAAGCGCTGGCCACTCTGGTCGTGAACAATATCCGCGGCATCCTGAAGACTTGCGCCGTCAAGGCTCCGGGCTTCGGCGACCGTCGCAAGGCCATGCTGGAAGATATCGCCATCCTGACCGGCGGCCAGGTGATCGCCGAGGAAGTCGGCCTGACGCTGGAGAAGGCCACGCTGAACGACCTCGGCCAGGCCAAGCGCGTCGAGATCGGCAAGGAGAACACCACGATCATCGACGGCGCCGGCCAGGGTTCCGCGATTGAAGCGCGCGTCAAGCAGATCCGCGTGCAGATCGAAGAGTCCACCTCCGACTACGACCGCGAGAAGCTGCAAGAGCGCGTGGCCAAGCTGGCCGGCGGCGTTGCCGTGATCAAGGTTGGCGCAGCCACCGAAGTCGAAATGAAGGAAAAGAAGGCCCGTGTCGAAGACGCGCTGCACGCCACCCGTGCCGCCGTTGAAGAAGGCATCGTGCCCGGCGGCGGCGTGGCCCTGCTGCGCGCCCGCGCCAACGTGCAAAGCCTGAAGGGCGACAACGCCGATCAGGACGCCGGCATCAAGATCGTGCTGCGCGCGATCGAAGAGCCGCTGCGCATGATCGTCACCAACGCCGGCGAGGAAGCTTCGGTCGTCGTGAACAAGGTCATCGAAGGCAAGGGCAACTACGGCTACAACGCCGCGACCGGCGAGTACGGCGACATGGTCGAGATGGGCGTGCTGGATCCGGCCAAGGTCACCCGCTCCGCGCTGCAGAACGCCGCTTCGATCGCCGGCCTGATGCTGACCACCGACTGCACGGTGGCCGAGCTGGTCGAAGACAAGCCGGCCGCTGCTCCGGCAGGCATGGGCGGCATGGGCGGCATGGGCGGCATGGACATGATGTAATTGTTCGGCCCGGCGGGTTTCCGGCCCTGTGCCGGGATTCGCGCCAAACAAAAAAACCCGCTTCGGCGGGTTTTTTTTTGAAAGGGCAGCGGCGGCTTCAGGTTGCCTTGAACGAGCTTGCCACCTTGTAGAACGTTTCCACATCACGCGCGAAGTAATGGGTGTTCAGCGCGTGATAACTCATCAGCGTAAGCGTCTGTTCCCTGGCTGCACCGATCAGGACGCGATCGAACAGGGCGCCGCGGCCGTTACGGAACTGGAGGTGTACGCGGAAGCCTGCCTGAGCTCCGATTGAGTACGGCGCGATTTCCTTGACTTCAAGATCGGAGAGTTCCGGATCCGAGCGGAGTTCTGCCAGCACCAACTGCGCAAGATCGGAGGGCATCACGGCCTTCGGCAATTTCGCCTTCGTCTTCTTGAAGAACTCCTCGTCCTTCTTCTGCATGACGACGATGTGCTGTATCTGCATTCCGTCACGGGTTATCACGATTCCGTCTTGCGCGGCACTGAAGCGAACCCAGCCGATTGGTGCCTGGACGCTGTACCGGTTACCCGGCCCTTCCTGGGTCGCAGTGTCGATCCGGGTCCACACGGCACATGCGCTCAATGCGGCCACAATCAAGGCAATCGAGACGGCCCTTGCTGCGCTACGGGCCGGCGACGTTCTTCTGCTCATGGATTCTCCCCTATTGAAGTTGCTGCAAGTAGGTAGTAACGAAGGCCGCGTCATCCGCATCCGGTACCAGCGTCAGATACTGCACGAACATCGCGCGGGCCTCGTCCTTGCGCTCCGCAGCCATGTGGACAAGGCCGAGCGACTTGTAGGCGGGTGCGAATTCGGGAGCGCGCTCCAGGGCCAGCCGATAGGCCAGCAGTGCCTTTTCCGCATCGCCGTCCCCGTTGCGCAGGCGATAGGCCTCGGCAAGGTAAAACGGATAGTGGGCAGGAAAGCGCTGCGCCGCACCGGCCTGCTCGAGCACGTGAATGATGCTCTTGTGGCGCGAGAAAGCGAACGCCTGCTTCAGCCAGTCCGCACGCGCCAGCGCTGTCGCCGACAGAAATCGCTCGACGTCGGTACGTGTCAGGTTTGCGGCTTCCGGGTGGTTGCTGCTCAGCTCCCTGAAACTGGCTATCCGCTCTTCCAGCTTCGGATGGGAAGAAAACATGACCGGCCGCATTTCCTCGAGAAGAGCGGCCTCGTCGCGCAGCAGTTCGAACACACGGGCTCCCTGGATTGGCTCATAGCCGACCGCCACCATGCGCTCGAATCCCACGCGGTCGGCCTCGCGCTCCTGCTCCCGAGAAAAGCCGTACGTGGACGAATACAGCGCGACCTGCCCCAGCAGACTTCCCACGTCAGGTGCTCCCGCAACACCTCCGACCATGCCGACGACAAGCGCGAAGGCGGCGCCTCCCTTGACGCTTTGGATGCGCTGCAGGCCGTGCCGGTATGCGAAATGCGCGCCTTCGTGCGCCAGTACGGCCGCAAGCTGCGCTTCATTTTCGAGTCGCGCGAGCATGCCGAGGTGGACGTAGATGCTGCCGTTCGGAAGTGCAAACGCATTGAGGTCGGGATTGTTCACGGTTCGTACGCGGATCGCCCCCTTGAACTCGGGGTATAGCGCATCCAAAACCTCTTGCAGGTAGGCGTCCAGCTCTGCGACACCGTACAGACTGCCACGCCGGCGCAGTGTCCGGTCGAAGCCGACGGATTCATCCCAGATGCGCTGCTCTTCGAGCTCCAGGCCCTCTTTGGCGGGAACACCGGTGAACGGCGCGAGCTGTTCCGCCTGAGCGACGACCGCTGGCGGCATGGCGAAGGCGACGAC
>DATLGF010000198.1:0-4585 GCA_035540575.1 Noviherbaspirillum sp. | reverse complement strand
CGTCCGCAGAACATCAGGTCGAAGCGCGGGGGGGCGACGTCGTTCTCCAGATACGCCGCGTTGTCGATGCACAGGCAGGACTGAAAGCAGTGTTCGGGGGCAATATCGTAGCTGCGGTACAGCCGCAGGCCGCCGCGGCTGGCTGCGATATAGGCTGACGAGCGGGAGTACACGAAGCGCCGGATCAGCGTGTGCACGCGGGACAGCGCCTGTTCGGAAATGTCGGTGCCGTCTGTCATCGGCACGTGAGGGATGCGGTGCGACAGTGCGTAGCCGAACGCGTACAGGTGGGTCGGATTGAAACCCGTGGTGACAATGACGTCCGGCGCGATGCGGCGCAGTGTCGCGAACACATCCGGATTGTTGTGAATGAAGTTCGACCCGCGCGCAACGAAGCGCTCCTTCAGGAACAGATGGTTGAAGGCCAGCGGTGGAACCTCCCACTCGCGGTTGGGTTCGCGCCGGCTGCAGAAGATGCCGTACATCTCCACGTCGGGCAGCGCGGCGATGCGCTCATAGACCGGGATACGAAAGGGCGGCGGATGATTCGTGACCAGCGCAATGCGCAGTACCGGGGCGCGGCGGTGCTGGATGCCCCCCGGACCGGCAACGCTTCTGTGCGTGGGCCTGTGCTGCTCGGTGTGTTGTTCCATCTCGTCGTCAGTAAGCGCGACAGGACCGGTAACCAAGCCTGTCGTGGACTGCAGGATCGGCGTGGAGCGTGATTGAGTGCGTGCTTGCATGGATTCGATTGTGCCGCTTGCCTCTCTGGACGCGCGGCGGAAAATCAATTCACGCTCGTTCTTGCCGGTTCGCTTTGTAACAAATCCTTCGCAGCCTGGGACGAATCAAATCAGGTCTGCCGGCGATGCCAGCCGAGCAGGCCATCGAGGCGCCCGAGCATGGTGGCATAGCCGAGCGCAAGTTCGGAACCGAATGCGCCCTTCAGCATGGGACGCAAGAGTGGTGCCAGCAGTCCGCGCGCGATGACCCAGAGCGGCAGGCGGTGCTTGGCATAGAGGGCGCCGGTGCCGCGCGCGCGATGACGCACGGCCAGGCGCGTCTGCGGAGTGGCGATCGGCTTTGCAGGATTTACAGCGTGATGAACCTTGCCGAGCGGTTCATAAGTCAGGTAGGCGCCGGCCCGCAATGCGCGCAGCACGAAGTCGGTTTCCTCACCGGCGCCGAACCATTGGCCGACACCGAGGCGGCTGTCGAAGCCGCCGATCTGCGTGCACAGCGCGCGCGTGCAGAACAGCGTGATGGAACTGACCGGGATGTCGCGAAACGCCCGCGATCGCTCCCAGGAAAGGGCGGCGGCCGACAACGGCTGCTCGTCCTGCTCCACCCAGCGCACAATGATGCCGTGCGGATGATCTTCCTGCGAGAAGCGCGCGGCGAGACGCTCGAGCAGGCGCGGGTCGTACCAGCAGTCGTCGTCAGGAAAGCCGATCCAGCGCCCGCGCGCTGCCTCGATGCCGGCATTGCGCGCTGCGGCGAGATTCGGCGGCGAGTGGCGCACATGCCGTACGGCGATGCCGAGGTAGCGCGCGCGTTCCAGGTGCGGCAGCAGCCGGTCATCTTCGTTCTGGTCTACCGCGATGACTTCGAAGTTCGGGTAGGTCTGTGCCGCCAGCGATTCGAACAGGCGGTCGAGCTCATCGGTGCGGCCAACGGTGGCCAGGATCAGCGAGATGTCCGGATTTCTCATGCGTTCCCCATCGACTGGATGATGCGTTGGCGCCGCACCAGGTAGCGGGCGGTATGTGCGAGGCGGCGTACCGGATTGCGGCCGCAATAGGACAGGCGTACCCGGAAGTCCTCGGCCATGGCCGCCAGCCGGGTGCGCGAGGAGCTCGACAGGCTGCCCTCGTGCTCGCGGAAGGCGGTGAGCGCGTCATCTAGCTGGACCGGCTCGTCCAGCCGTGCCAGACGCAGCCAGAGGTCGTAGTCCATCGCATACTTCAGCGAGGTATTGAAGCCGCCGGCGGCGAGCATCAGCTCGCGCTTGACGAAGGTGGCCGGGTGAGGGATGTAGTTACCGCGCAGCAGAGTGCTGTAGGAGAAGCGCGGCGCGGTGTAGGTGTCCGGTCGCAGCTCTGCGTCCACCCGCGACATCGTGCGCCCGAACAGCCAGCCGCGGCCGGACAGGCGCAGTTGGCGGGCAACCAGGCTCAGCACGTCCGGGCGCAGGTAGTAGTCGTCCGAATGCAGGTAGGCGATCACGTCGCCGCGCGCCGCACGCAAGCCCTGATTCATCGCCCGGCTCACGCCGCCGGTCACGTTCTCCAGCAGCTGGTACGGACGGTCCAGCGCCCGGATTTTCTCCAGCGTGCCGTCGGTGGAGCCGCCGTCGACGAAGATGTACTCAAAATCTGGATAATCCTGCGCGAGCACGGAAGCGATCGACTCGTCGAGATAGCGTGCGCTGTTCCAGGTGCAGGTGATGATCGAAAAGGTCAGTGGCATGTTGCGTCTCCTGTCAGGTAGTGCGGGGCGGCGGCTGACGGTAGATGTCCAGCAAGTGGCGTGCCGCGCCGTCGGCGCTGCCCAGGCCGGGCGCGGCGAAGCCGTACGCGCGGCGTGAAAAGCTCATCAGGTCTCCGACCAGAGAATCCATGTCCGCATGCAGCCGCAGCTGTCCGGGCTCGGCGGCGTAGGCCGCCAGTTCCGGCGTGCCGCCGCGCGCGAGCGCGAACGTCGGCTTGCCGAGAAACAGGCCTTCGAGCACGGTGGTCGCGCAGGGCTCTTCCCATACGGACGGAACGACCACGGCGTCGGATGCGGCTGCCAGCTTCAAGGTCTTGTCCGGCGCGCACCACCCGAGGAACTGCACGCGGCTGCTTTCGAACTCGGTGCGCAGGCGCGCTTCGTCCGGGCCGTCGCCGGCGATGGTGATCGCCATGTCGGCGCGCAGCCGCGGCACCGCGGCGCGCAGGAACGGTTCGATTCCCTTGGCCGGATACAGCTTGGCGGCGATGAAGACCTGGAACAACGGGGCCGGCGGCAGTTGCGCGGCGGCGGCGCGAATCTTTTCCAGCTCGGTGCGGTCGGTGAAGTTGTGAACGGTCGTGCCCCATGGTCCGGGACCCATCGTGCGGCCGAAGTTCTTCAGCAGCATGTCGGAGACGAAGACCGTCTTGTGCCGCCTGAAACTGTCGGCCACTTCCCGCCTGAAGCGCACGACTGCCGCCGCGGAGACGGCGCGCTGCAGCCGGTTCGGCTGGTTCGTGATGCAGCCGGCGCAGTCGCGCGCATCGGTGGAGGCGCAGATCCGCCCGCTGTTGAAGCGGGTATGGCGGAAGCAGTCGCTGCCCTGGTCGTGTCGGGTCTGCACGAAGTTCACGTGGTCCGGAATGTAGCGCCCGACGTTGGGCACGTGCCCGTGGTAATGAATGACGTCGTAGCCGGCGGCCCGGCGCAGGATGATGCGGGCGAAGCGGCGCGCGATCGCGCTGCGCTTGGGTGGAACGAACATGCCCAGGCTGTTTTCCTTCCAGCCGGCATGATGGCCATTCAGTTCCCCGAAGAAGCGCCCGCCGAACCGGCCTTCCTCGCCGCAGACGTCGATCGGATGCTGGTCGCCGCCGAGGAGGTCGACCTCGTGTCCGGCCCGCACGAGCGCGCGCGCGAGGTTGAGCACGTGCTTGGCGAGCCCGCCCATGTTCGGGTAGGGAATGTCTTCGGAAACGAGCAGGATGCGCATGATGAAAACCCGGTCTTTCAGGAACGCAGCCGCCGCGCGTAGGCGAGCATGGCATTGCGGTCGTCGCTGCCGACGATGAACAGCATGCCGGCGAGCGCGAGCGTCAGGCCGGCGAGCGCCACCACGCCAAGTGTGGTGAGCACGCCTTGCGGCAGCATCCACTTGAGCGGCATCAGCACGCCGATGACAGCGATGCCTACCGCCAGGCTGCGTCCGAACCCCTGACGCAGTGTTTCGATGAACGCGACCGGCACGGTACGGCCATGCACGAACAGCAAAAATGCCGTGCCCATCACAGCGGAGGAAACAAGATGGCCGGCCGCGGCACCGACAATGCCCCAGTTGACGGTGCCGACATAAACCAGCGCCACACCGACCACGCCGTTGGCCAGCGCGAACTTGCCCGTCACGCGCGGGTGGCCGAGCGCGTCGTTGACCATGGAGGGGATGTTGGTCAGCGAATCGACCAGCAGCGCCAGCGTAAACAGGATCAGCACCGGGTAGCCGAGCTGGACGAATTCGGCCCCGACCCAGCGCTTGAGGAATTCGTCGCCCGCCAGAACGATCATGCCCAGCGCAGCCAGATTGATATAGGTCACGTACCGCATCACGCCCAGGTAGACCGGACGCAGCTCGGTGATGCGGCCGGCTCCGGCCAGCGCCGAGGCGCGCGGATAGATCACGGACGACAGACGGTAGGTCAGTCCAAGGATACGGCCGGCAAGCGTTACCGGCACCGTGTAAAAAGTCAGCGCGACAGGACCGCCTACGGTCCCGACGATGACCTTGTCGGCATGCTGGTGCAGCGTCGACGCGATCTTGCTCAGGTAGGCATATGCGGAGAACGACGTGAGCGCGCGCCGTACGTCCGCGCGCGGC
>DATLGF010000197.1:0-6836 GCA_035540575.1 Noviherbaspirillum sp. | reverse complement strand
CGCTCGTGCCAGATCATCTCATCCGGAGCGAAGCGGGTGGCGCCGATGTATTGCGCAATTTCGCGGAACGAGTACGGACCGATGCGCTCGCCGGCCTTCAGGCGATAAAGCCGCTTCGATGCAAGCGCGGGGGCGGAGGGGGGATGGGCGCAGACCAATGTGGCGTCAATCGGCTCGATGAAAGTCGTTGTCATCAGGTGTCCTGGCGCGGTGATTCCTATGCTGACGGGATGCTGTTCGGTCATCAGTTGTCAGCTTTTCGAAGCATAATTTCTTGCAGTCAGGTCTGGCATCGCTTTTAATAGGGAGCCCGGCATCACTCAAAAAGCGATGCCTGTCTTGAACCTGCTCCCGCACACGGCCACGCCAAAGCGCCTCCATACCCTGCAACACGAACATGCGCATTTCTGCCCAACTCCCCCGGATCATTCTCGTGGTCGGCACCATCGTGACGCTCTGGGGAGCATGGAGCGTGCAGCGCCAGATCGATCACGAGGCGGAAAGCGCGTTTGCGTCCCAGGTAAAGAGCTTCGAGACCACGCTGATCCGCCGCCTGCGCAGCTACGAGGACATCCTGTTCGGCGTCGCCGGGTTGTTTCGCAGCCGGGACGGGGTCACGATGGAGGAGTTCGAGGCGTATGCGACGAGCCTGAATGCCGCGCAACGCTACCCGGCCCTGGCCGTCATCAACTTCGCGCGATACGGCACGCGGGCGCAGCGCGACGCATTCGTCCGGGATTTCGAACGGCATACCGAGGGCAGGAAGCGCCTGCCCCTCGCCATTCCCGAGTCACAGCCGGAATTCATGGTGATCACGCATCTTTATCCGAGCAAGTCGCCCGGACTGGGATTGGATATTGTCCAGAATGCGCGACAACGCGCGCGTGACCCGTCGGCCCCTCCCATCCTCGTGACTCCCGCGATGTTCCCTGTCAACGCGGTCTACAGCTCTGCAATCCCCTTCACACCGCCGGGCAACGCCCCGCCGGGCATTGCTGCCCGGCTCGGGGTGTACCGGCCAGACCCGTCCGGCAATGAAGTGCTGATCGGCAGCGCCGGCATCGGGTTCACCGTTCCCGCGCTGTTCGCCGAAGCCTTGCCGCCCCAATGGGCCGGGCAGCTGCGATACAGGGTCGACAACCTTGGACGCACTTCAGGCGCCAGGCACGAGCAGCCCGTGCTTGTGCATCGCAGCTCGCCGGCGCCCGTCGACGATCCGCCGCGCGGCATGATCAGCGCTTCGTTCGCGTTCGATTTCGGCGGCGCCGACCTGCAAGGCACCGTGCAGGCGGAGCGCAGCAGCCTGGTCAACCCGTGGTACGAAACGCTTCCGCCCGCGGTGCTTCTGTTCGGCGCCCTGCTCACCGTTCTGCTGAGCGTGCTTTCACGCCGCACCCTGCATGCGAACGGAAGGCTCGAGACTGCGGTCGCGGCCAGGACCTCCGAACTGCGCGCCGAGCTTGAGCGCGTGCGCGAGCTCGAGCGCGAAGTCGCGCGGATCGCGGACGACGAGCAAAGACGCATAGGCAACGAGCTGCACGACGACCTGGGGCAGCGGCTGACCGGCATGAGCCTGGCAGCGGCGGCGCTTGCTGCGGACATGCAGGCGGCCGCACCGCATCTGCATCCACGGGCGAAGGCGCTCGAGCGAAGCTGCAGCGAATGCATTTCCGAGGTCCGCAAGCTGGCGCACGGCCTGCTTCCGGTGGCGGAAGGGCCGTCGGGCCTGCGCGAGGCGCTCGCGCAGCTGGCGGTCGACGTGCAGGCCATGACCGGTGTCGCATGCAGCTTCGATTTCGACGATCCGGTCGACATCGACGACAGTGCCGATGCCGCGCACCTGTACCGGATTGCGCAGGAGGCGGTGAGCAACGCGATCCGGCATGGCAATGCAGCGCGCATCGACCTGCGCCTGGATTACATGGAGGGCAAGGTAATGCTGAGCATCCAGGACGACGGCATCGGCTTCGACTGCGACGCGGACAAGACGAACACCGGCTTGTGGGCGCTCGAGGGAGCGGGGATGCGGGTGATGCGGTACCGCGCTTCGGTGATCGGATATCGGCTCGCCGTCGAATCGAAGCCGGGCACGGGCACATGCATCAGGGTGACGCAATGCTAGGCCTGGCCGACAGCGAGGTGCTGGACGTGCTGCTGGTCGACGATCACCCTGTCGTGCGCGTCGGGTTTGCCACGCTGCTCGGCCAGCTTCACAAGACGATGTGCTTCTATGAAGCCGAGGATGCGGTCTCGGCGCTGGCGCTGGCCACCGCGCGCAGGCCGCGCATCGCGCTGGTCGACCTGTCGCTGGCCGGCGTCACTTCGCTGGGCTTGGTCAAGGATCTGCATGAGGCCGTCCCCGGCATGGCGATCCTGGTCACCTCGATGCACGATGAACGGCTGTATGCCGAACGCGCGCTGCGTGCCGGCGCCCGGGGCTACATGATGAAGCACAACGCCTCGTCCTCGGTCGTCAAGGCGGTGGAGACGGTATGCGCGGGACGCATCTGGCTTTCTGATGCGATGCAGACGATCGTGCTCGGCCGCTTGTCGCCGGGCACCGGCGAGACGACGAGCAACGCGCTCGCGACGCTCTCCGACCGCGAGATCGAAGTGTTCCAGCTGATCGGCATGGGCCAGAAGAAGACGGAGATC
This sequence comes from Noviherbaspirillum sp., assembly GCA_035540575.1. Classification (GTDB taxonomy): domain Bacteria; phylum Pseudomonadota; class Gammaproteobacteria; order Burkholderiales; family Burkholderiaceae_D; genus Noviherbaspirillum. The sequence goes on along the minus strand of DATLGF010000197.1, from coordinate 4,181 downwards.
GCCGAGCGCCTTTCGCTGTCGCCGCATACGGTCGAAACCTACCGCACGCAGATCAAGCGCAAGCTCGGCATCGCCTCCGGCGCCGAGCTGTATCGGATGGCTTTCCTGCACTTCAGCGAGCAGAATCCGGGCGCGCGTTAGCAACAGCGGCAAACAGCCGACCGAAGGTCGGCCCAACGCGGCAAGTGGCTTGCCGGGACTCTCAATGCCCGGTCTTGTCCGGCGCCCGGCTGGCCTCGAACAGATACCAGGTGCGCCGCTCCGTTTCCTCGATCCAGGTTTCGATCAGGCTCGCGCTGGCGATGTCCCTGCCGCCGTCGCAGACCTCGTGCGTCTCGCGCAGCCGTGTGGCCAGCGTCTTGTTGTCTCCGCACAGCTCGGCCAGCATCTGCTGCGGCGAGACGAAATCGGCGTCATTGTCGCGAATGCTCTGCAGGCGCGAGATCTCGCCGATCGAGCGCAAGGTGGTCTTGCCGATTTTCCGGACGCGCTCGGCGATCGGATCGGTCATCGCGAACAGCTGGTCGCTCTGTTCGTCCAGCATTTCGTGATAATCGCGGAAATGCGGGCCGCTCATGTGCCAGTGGAAATTCTTCGTCTTCAGGTACAACGCGAAGACATCGGCAAGCACGCGATTCATCGCGCCGGCAATGTCCCGGGTCTGTGCGTCCTGCAGATCGGTCGGCGTGGCCAGAACCGCCTGTTGCTGCGCGCGTCCGTTCCCCTGGGCTACTCCTGCTCTGTTCATGGTCCTGCTTCCTTGAGATCAAGTGCGACGACTGCCGATAAGACAAGCCGCACCAGGACGGGTTCAGCGCAGGACCGGCCGGCGGCCGCCCGGGGCTGCAAGCCGTTTGCGCTGCATCAACCGGACAGCCCGGCGCGAATGGCGGCGGTATCCGGAGCAACAGCCGGGGCGAGGTGGGAGCCGGAATCGCCGCGGAGTGGGCGGGCGGCACTACAGCTGAATTGCGCGGGCAGGCTATTGCGCAACCACCGTATCCGGACTCGCCTTTCTCTGCACAGCATGGACCTCGCTCCAGACCGGCTTGCTCGCGACGAGTACGACGGTGTGGCCATGTGTTGCTGGCGCAAACCGTTTTGCCGCCTTCGCGGCGAAGTAGTCTCTGATGCCCCCTGAGCGAAGCAGGCGCGAGAACACCCTGCCGGTGAGCGTGCGGTCCACGAGACGCTGCTGGCCGAGGCCGAGCTGGACAAGATAGTGCCGGGCCAGCGTCTCCTGGTGCCATTCCCTGTGAAACTCGGCCACCGGCTCATGCCACAGCTCGATGACCGACAACCCTTCACGGAAAGCCAGGTGCCGCAGCGCCCGATCGCTCCAGCGCAGCACGTGATGCGGCGGCATGTTCAGGTAGGCGTTCGCCGCAACCCCGAGGAAACCGTCCTCCGCCGGAACCGCGAAGATGAGCTTGCCTCCCGGCTTGAGCGCCTGCACGCAGGCGCGGATGAATCCGCGCGGCGCCGGAATGTGCTCGAGCACCTGGAAGGAACAGACGACATCGTACTTTCCGGCTTCCAGCTTCGCGTGTTCCTCGATCGGCTGCTTGAACACATTCAGACCGGCCGAGCGCGCCTTGCGTATCGCCTCGTCATTGAACTCGAGTCCCGTGTATTCCACCGATTCGGGAAGCCAGGAGAAGAACGCTCCCTTGCCGCAGCCGACCTCCAACACACGCTGTGCATCGCCGACCAGCTTGCGCGCATAGTCGTACTCCGGCTTGTCATCCTGGTAGTACCAGTCGAACTTCTGAAGCTGTTCGTAGAACAGATCGTCGCCGGCGCAATGCGGCGAGAAAAATCCGAGATCGCAGGCCAGGCACTTGTTCAGCCTGATCTCCCGGGTCGCGCCGAAGTAGCGCGACACGTCCAGGCCTTCTCGCCCATACAGCGTTTCCAGGTCGCGCGTGGCGATGCGGTGAATCGTTTTTATGTTCTCCCCCAGGCATGCAGGGCATGCTTCGAATTGCATCTTGACTCTCCCTGTATCGGTGTTGAAACAGCGTGTTTATATGAGATTGGCAACCCCCGGACATCAAAAAATGCCTCAGGAACTATAGGCAACATTCCTGTCTGACAATTGACCAACATCACCAGGGCTGTGCTGCATCAATCCGCTGTTCAACATCCAGTCACCGCGGCACATCGCTTGTTTCGGCGCCCGGATAGAATCCTGTGATCGACGCATGCCGCCGCGCGAGTCGCGCAGGCGCGTCTTCTCCAACGATCGGCCCGGTGCGCGGGCAAAAAAGGCTGCAGATTGTCCCAGCTAGACCAAGGGTTCCTGTTGACGAGGCACTGGCGTGACACGCCCGGCGGGACGGAAGTCGAGTTCTGGCTGGCCACCGATGCCGGCCCGCGACAGGTACGGGTTCCGGCCCAGCCTTCGGTGGCGTTCATTCCGGCCGTGCAGCGCGAGCAGGCGCAGGCCGCGCTGCGCGGGGAACGCGGCTGCGAACTACGCGAGCTTGCGCTGCGCGATTTCCAGCGCCGCCCGGTGCTCGGACTCTATTGCGCTCAGTACCGCCAGCTGCTGAAACTGGAAAAGCGCCTGCGCGAAAGCGGCGTCGACGTCTTCGAGGCCGACGTGCGCCCGCCAGAACGCTACCTGATGGAGCGCTTCATCACCGCGCCGGTCTCGTTTTCCGCCCGCGCGGCGGGCGACGGCAGCGGCCTGCTGCTCGACGCCCAGATGAAACCTGCCCCCGGATACCGTCCGCGCCTGAAGCTGGTCTCGCTCGACATCGAAACCAGCGCCCGCGGCGATCTGTACTCGATCGCGCTGGAAGGCTGCGGGCGGCGCGACGTGCTGATGCTGGGCCCGCGCAACGGCGGCGGCGACGCGCTCGACTTCGACCTCGTGTATTGCGACAGCCCCGCGCAGCTGCTCGAACGCCTGAACGCATGGCTGGCGCGACATGACCCGGACGCGATCATCGGCTGGAACCTCGTGCAGTTCGACCTGCGCCTGCTGCAGAAGCATGCCCAGCGGCTCGGCATTGCGCTGCGCTTCGGGCGCGACGGCAGCGAGATGGAATGGCGCGAGCACAGCCGGGGCCAGCATTACTTCGCAGGCATCGCGGGCCGGCTGGTCATCGACGGGATCGAAGCATTGAAGTCCGCGACCTGGAACTTCGCCTCGTTCAGTCTCGAACATGTGGCGCAGACGCTGCTGGGCGAAGGCAAGGCGATCGACAATCCTTATGACAGGATGGCCGAGATCGAGCGGCGCTTCCGGGAGGACAAGCCGGCGCTCGCGCGTTACAACCTGAAGGACTGCGAACTCGTCACGCGCATCTTCCACCACACCGGGCTGATGGACTTCCTGCTCGAACGCGCAAGCGTGACCGGCCTGGCAGCGGACCGCAGCGGCGGCTCGGTGGCGGCCTTCGAACACCTGTACATGCCGCTGATGCACCGCCAGGGCTATGTCGCGCCGAACCTCGGCGACGTCGCGGGCGAGAACAGCCCCGGCGGCTTCGTGATGGATTCGCGCTCCGGACTCTACGACTCGGTGCTGGTGCTCGATTACAAGAGCCTCTACCCGTCCATCATCCGCACCTTCCTGATCGATCCGGTCGGACTGGTGGAAGGCGGCGCAAGCGCCGACGAGAATGCGGTCGTGCCCGGCTTTCGCGGCGCGCGCTTCTCGCGCGACAAGCACTGCCTGCCGGCCATCGTCACCCAGGTGTGGCAGGAGCGCGAGACCGCCAAGCGCGACGGCAACCACGCGCTATCGCAGGCATTGAAGATCATCATGAACGCGTTCTACGGCGTGCTCGGGTCGAGCGGCTGCCGCTTCTTCGATCCGCGGCTGGCGTCGTCGATCACACTGCGCGGGCAGGAGATCATGCGGCAGACGCGCGACCTGATCGAAGCGCAAGGCTATCCGGTCATCTACGGCGACACCGACTCCACCTTCGTCTGGCTGCGGCACGCGCATTCGGAACAACAGGCGATGGAAGTCGCACGCACGCTGGTCGAGCACGTCAACCAGTGGTGGGCACGCCACCTGCACGAGGCGTTCGGCCTGGCGAGCGCGCTGGAACTGGAGTTCGACACACACTACCGGCGCTTCCTGATGCCGACCATCCGCGGCTCCGACGAGGGCAGCAAGAAGCGCTATGCCGGCCTGGTCGTGCAACCGGACGGCAGCGAGGAGG
>DATLGF010000196.1:0-2426 GCA_035540575.1 Noviherbaspirillum sp. | reverse complement strand
GAGCGACACGTAGTAGACGTAGCCGCTGGCGACCTTGCCGACCTGTGCGATCCGCTCGTCGGTCGAGGTCGGCGCGAGCAGGAAGATAGGATCGAGGCCGTTTTCCTTCAGTGCGGCCGCGAACTCCTCGCATTCCTCGGGCGGGTAGTCGACCACCAGCACGCCATCGACGCCAGCCTCCTTCGCTGCCGCAATGAAGGCCGCCACGCCCATGTGCTCGATTGGATTGGCATACCCCATCAGGACGACGGGGGTGGACTGATTGCTCGAGCGGAATTCGCGCACGAACTCGAGAACGCGACGCAAGCCGACGCCCTTTGCAAGCGCTCTTTCAGACGCCCGCTGGATCACCGGACCGTCGGCCATTGGATCTGAGAACGGAACGCCGAGTTCGATGATGTCGGCGCCGCCCGCGACGAGCGCGTGCATCAGGGCAACCGCGAGATCCGGATCGGGATCGCCCGCGGTGATGAAGGGAATCAGGCCCTTCCGGTTGCGGGCGGCAAGGGCGGACAGTGTGGATTGGATTCTGGACATGATGCGGTGTAGTGGTTGTTGTGTCGTTCCGGCGCGTGGCCGGCTCCCTGGCGTGACCGGGCGCGGGCGCTCAGATCTTCCGTTTCATGCGCTCGGCCACCGTATGCATGTCCTTGTCCCCCCGCCCGGAGAGGTTGGCGAGGATGATCTTGTCCTTCGGCAGCGTTGCCGCGAGCTTGGCCGCGTAGGCCAGCGCGTGGCTCGACTCCAGCGCGGGGATGATGCCTTCGATGCGGCAGCAGGTGTGGAAGGCTTCCACCGCCTCCTCGTCAGTGATCGTCACGTACTGGGCACGCTTGGCATCCTTCAGCCATGCATGCTCCGGCCCGACGCCCGGGTAGTCGAGCCCGGCCGAGACCGAGTGGGTCTCGATGATCTGACCATCGGCATCCTGCAGCAGATACGTCCGGTTCCCATGCAGCACGCCAGGCGTGCCGGCGGTCAGCGACGCCGAATGACGGCCGGTCTCCAGCCCTTCCCCGGCTGCCTCGACGCCGATCAGCTGCACGTCGCGGTGATCGATGTACGGATAGAAAATCCCCATCGCATTGGAGCCGCCGCCGATGCAGGCCACGACATAATCCGGCTGGCGCCCGGCCTGCTCCGGCATCTGCTCGATGCATTCGCGCCCGATCACCGACTGGAAGTCACGCACCATCATCGGGTAAGGGTGCGGACCGGCAACGGTGCCGATGATGTAGAACGTGTTCTCGACATTGGTCACCCAGTCGCGCATCGCTTCGTTGAGCGCATCCTTGAGCGTCTTCGAGCCCGACTCCACCGGCACCACCTTCGCGCCCAGCAGTTCCATCCGGTACACGTTCTGCAGCTGGCGCTTCACGTCCTCGGCGCCCATGTAGACGACGCATTCCAGCCCGAAGCGCGCGCAGATCGTGGCGGTGGCCACGCCGTGCTGTCCCGCCCCGGTCTCCGCGATCACGCGCGGCTTGCCCATCCGCTTGGCGAGCAAGGCCTGACCGATCACGTTGTTGATCTTGTGCGCGCCGGTGTGATTCAGGTCTTCGCGCTTGAAATAGATCTGGGCGCCGCCCTGCATCTCAGACCAGCGGCGGGCGTGATAGACGGGGCTCGGACGTCCGACGAAGTGCTTGAGCTCACGCTCGAACTCGGCCAGGAAATCCGGATCGGTACGGAAATGCGCATAGCCGTTCTTCAGCTCGGCCAGCGCATGGGTGAGGGTCTCGGAGACGAAACTGCCGCCGTAGGGGCCGAAATGTCCGCGCGCATCGGGCAGGTTGTAGCTCGCGGACTGGACGATCGTGGTGCCGGCGACAGGCGTACGCTCGCCGTAGCCGCCGGATGGGGTTATCTCTTTCATGGCAACTCTCTTCTATTCGCGGAGGGAGGCGTCGGCTTCGCGCGCCGCTGCGATGAACGCACGGATGAGCGCGGCATCCTTGACGCCCCTGGATTGTTCGACGCCGCTGCTGACGTCGAGTGCATAGGGACGGACCTCGCGGATCGCTTCAGCCGCGTTTTGCGCGTTCAAGCCACCACTCAAAACGGCCCGAGGCGCGAGTTCTTTTGGGATGAGAGACCAATCGAAAACCTTTCCACCGCCGCCGTAGCCCTCGACGACCGCATCGAGGACGAAGCCGGAAAACAAGGGACTGGCGGCACGAAATCGCTGTTCGCATTCTAGCAAATCGGCTGCGGCGGCAGCCGAACCAATGCCGAGGGCGCGCATGAAAGGCCGCTGCACGGCTTCGGCGATCGCGCAGCACTGCTCCAGGCTCTCGTCGCCATGAAATTGCAACATCGACACCGGCGCCCGCGCGACGACAGCCTTCGCCTCGTCGAGGCTCGTGTTCACCAGCAGGCCGACGGACGCAACAAACGGCGGAAGATGCGCGAGCAGGGCCTTGGCG
>DATLGF010000195.1:0-2549 GCA_035540575.1 Noviherbaspirillum sp. | reverse complement strand
GTAGCGGCCGGTGGCGGGGCTGCGGGCGAGCTGGGTTTCGAGCGCGGCGAGGCCTTCCTGCACCCAGTGGCGGTACCACGCGTTCTTTGCTTCTTCGCTCGCGCCGAGTTCCTTTTTCAGGTACTTCAGGATGCGCAGGTTGTTGAGCGGATGGATGTCGCAGGCAATGTCCAGCGCCAGCGCGCGCACGCGGGCGCGTTCGGCGGGCGCGGCGGGCAGCAGGCGGGCCGTGCCGGGGAATTTCTCGTCCAGGTATTCGATGATCGCGAGCGACTGGTTCAGGACGACATCGCCGTCTTCCAGCGTGGGCACCAGCGCGTTCGGATTGAGCGCGCGGTAGGCGTCCTTGAACTGCTCGCCGCCGTCGCGCAGCAGGTGCACGGAAACCTGTTCGTAGTCCAGGCCTTTCAGGTTGAGCGCGATACGCACCCGGTAGGCGGCCGAGCTGCGGAAATAGGTATGGAGCTTTAGCATGGTGGGGATCTGTTTTGCGGTCTTGGGCCTGGGCCGCGCAGCGCGGCCCGGCCGGTCAGCGGGCGGCAGCACGGGGCTGCCGCCGGGCGCATCAGCGCGCGCCCGGGTAGCGCGTCACTGTCTGCTCGATGGTGCCGAAGATGTTGTTGCCGTCGGCGTCGCGCATTTCGATCTTGACCTTGTCGCCGAACTTCAGGAACGAGGTCTTGGGCGCGCCGCCTTCGATCGTTTCATACATGCGCACCTCGGCCAGGCAGCAGTAGCCGACGCCGCCGTTCTCGATCGAGGAGCCGTGCAGGTTGCCCTGCTTGTTCGATACGGTGCCGGAGCCGATGATGGAGCCGGCTTCGGCTTCGCGCGTCTTGGCCACGTGGGCGACCAGCTGGCCGAAGCTGAAGGTCATGTCTTCGCCGGCGTTCGGGCGGCCGAAGGGCTTGTCGTTGATCTCCACCAGCAGCGGCAGGTGGACCTTGGCATCCTTCCAGGCGTCGCCGAGCTCGTCCGGGGTCACGGCCACCGGCGAGAAGGCGCTGGCGGGCTTGGACTGGAAGAAGCCGAAGCCCTTGGCCAGTTCGTTCGGGATCAGGTTGCGCAGCGACACGTCATTGACCAGCATCACCAGGCGGATCGCCTGTGCGCATTGCTCGGGCGTGGCGCCCATAGGCACGTCGCCGGTGACCACCGCCACTTCGGCTTCCAGGTCGATGCCCCAGTCTTCGGACAGCGCATACACCGGATCGCGCGGGCCGACGAAGGAGTCGGAGCCGCCCTGGTACATCAGCGGATCGGTCCAGAACGAGGCAGGTACTTCGCTGTTGCGCGCCTTGCGCACCAGTTCCACGTGGTTCAGGTAGGCCGAGCCGTCGGCCCACTGGTAGGCGCGCGGCAGCGGCGAGTGGCAGGCCTTCTCGTCGAAGGGCTGGGCATGGCGGGCTGCGCCGTTGTTGAGCGCCGCATACACGTCCTGCAGCTGGGGTGCGCAGCGCTCCCAATCGTCCAGCGCGGCCTGCAGCGTCCTGGCGATTTCGGGCACCGCCTGGCAGAGGGTGAGGTCGCGGTTGACGACGACCAGGGTGCCGTCGCGTCCACCGGCTTTCAGAGTGGCAAGTTTCATGGTTGTTGAGTATGCAAGTGGTGGTCGTGGAGTGCTGCAGTGCTGTGGTGCGAACCGAACGCCGGACTGCCCGTTCGGGCAATCCGGCCGTGAGCCTTACTGCTTCGCCGCAAAACTTCCGTCGTGCATCCACGCCGCATGGTTGGGCGCGCGCTTGGTCTGCGCCCACTCGTTGAGCATGTCCCACTTCACCTCGTCGAGCTTCTGCATCATTTCGGGGGTCGCGGTGTCGCAAGCCAGTTCGATGCGATGGCCGTTCGGGTCGAAGAAGTAGATCGACTTGAAGATCGTGTGATCAGTCACGCCGACCACGTCGATGCCGGCCGCCTGCAGGCGCTCCTTGGTTGCGATCAGTTCTTCCATCGAGCCGACCTTCAGCGCCAGGTGCTGCACCCAGGTCGGGGTGTTCTCGTCGCGGCCCATCGGCTTCTGGCTCGGCAGTTCGAAGAAGGCGAGGATGTTGCCGTTGCCTGCGTCCAGGAACACGTGCATGTACGGGTCCGGCGCCTTCGTGGAGGGCACTTCGTTCTCGGCGATCGCCAGCACGAAGTTCATGTTCAGGTGCTTCACATACCACTCGACCGTCTCCTTGGCATCCTTGCAGCGGTAGGCAACGTGGTGGATCTGCTGGATTTTCATCGGTGTCTCCCAAATGGGTTGCGGGTACTGCGCGACGCCGGCCGGCGCCGCGAATACCTCCGTTGCTTGCGCACGGAGGATGTCGATGCAGCCATTAAAGTCCAATCGCGTTTATCATTCAAACAGATTTTTTGAATGCATTTATGAGGTTTCCTTATGAACGTCACGCTGCGGCAGTTGAGAGCCTTCATCGCGCTGGCCCGCACCGGCAGCTTCACGCTTGCAGCTGACAGTTTGCACGTCACGCAGTCGGCGCTCTCCGGTTTGATCAAGGAACTGGAGCAGGCGGTCGGCGTGCAGCTGGTCGACCGCACCACGCGCC
>DATLGF010000194.1:0-4755 GCA_035540575.1 Noviherbaspirillum sp. | reverse complement strand
CCATGTGTTCGAGTACTCGGCGCGCGACTACGAAGCCTTCGCGGAGAGCTTCGGTTTCGAGGAAACACCCGACCAGCGCGCCGCGATCAATGCGGTGATCCAGGACATGACTTCCGGCCGCCCGATGGACCGGCTGATCTGCGGCGACGTCGGTTTCGGCAAGACGGAAGTTGCGCTGCGTGCGGCCTTCGTCGCGGTCATGGGCGGCAAGCAGGTCGCCATCCTCGCCCCGACCACACTGCTGGCCGAACAGCATGCGCAGACCTTCGCCGACCGCTTCGCTGACTGGCCGGTGCGCATCGCCGAACTGTCGCGCTTTCGTACCGGAAAGGAAGTCACCCAGGCGGTCAAGGGCATCGCCGACGGATCAATCGACATCGTGATCGGCACCCACAAGCTGCTGTCGAATGAAGTGAAATTTTCCCGGCTCGGGCTGGTCATCATCGACGAGGAACACCGCTTCGGTGTGCGCCAGAAGGAAGCGCTGAAGGCCTTGCGCGCCGAGGTCGATGTGCTGACGCTGACAGCCACGCCGATTCCGCGCACGCTAGGCATGGCGCTCGAAGGCCTGCGTGATTTCTCCGTGATCGCCACCGCCCCGCAGAAACGGCTGGCGATCAAGACCTTCGTGCGCCGCGAGGACGAGTCCGTGATCCGCGAAGCCTGCCTGCGCGAATTGAAGCGCGGCGGCCAGGTCTATTTCCTGCACAACGAGGTCGAAACCATCCAGAACCGCAAGGCGATGCTCGAAGCGCTGCTGCCGGAAGCGCGCATCGGCGTGGCCCACGGCCAGATGCACGAGCGCGACCTGGAAAGAGTCATGCGCGATTTCGTCTCGCAGCGCTTCAACATCCTGCTTTGCACGACCATCATCGAGACTGGCATCGACGTGCCGACGGCGAACACCATCGTCATGCACCGCGCCGACAAGTTCGGCCTGGCCCAGCTGCACCAGCTGCGCGGCCGCGTCGGGCGCTCGCATCACCAGGCCTACGCCTACCTGCTCGTGCACGACGTGCAAGGCCTGACCAAGCAGGCGCAGCGCCGCCTGGAGGCGATCCAGCAGATGGAGGAGCTCGGCAGCGGCTTCTACCTGGCAATGCACGACCTGGAGATCCGCGGCGCCGGCGAAGTGCTCGGCGAGAACCAGTCGGGCGAGATGGTGGAAGTCGGCTTCCAGCTGTATTCGGACATGCTCAACGAAGCGGTGCGCGCACTGAAGAACGGCAAGGAGCCCGATCTGGCGGCGCCGCTGTCGACCACCACCGAAATCAATTTGCATGTCCCGGCCCTGCTGCCGCAGGACTATTGCGGCGACGTGCATGAGCGCCTGTCGCTGTACAAGCGGCTGGCCAACTGCAGGTCCGCCGAGGACATCGACGCCTTGCAGGAAGAGCTGATCGACCGCTTCGGGAAGCTGCCCGAGTCCGCAAAGGCGCTGATCGAAACCCATCGCCTGCGCATCGCCGCAATGCCGGTGGGCATTGTCAAGATCGACGCCCACGCCGAATCGGCGGTGCTGCAGTTCCAGCCGAATCCGCCGATCGATGCGATGCGCATCATCGAGCTGGTCCAGAAGAACCGCAACATCAAGCTGAGCGGACAGGACAAGCTGCGCGTGACTGCGAACATGCCGGATCTGGCGGCCAGGGTCGCGCAGGTGAAATCGACGATACGGTCGCTGGTGGGATGAGAGGAAAAGACGTTACGTGAAACTCGGGTACCCCCACCCTATCCCTCCCCGTTAAATGGGGGAACCGTACGGCGGCAACTTAAGAATCGGTACACGCACCAAGAAACGAATCACCCAACCCACCACCCGCATGAACCTCATCCTCCAAGGCCTCACCCCTACGCCCGCCGACATCGACCGCATCGCCGCCCTCGCCGGCGCCCGCTCAATCGTCCCAATCGGCCCCGCTGCCTTCCGCTGCGAGGACGTCGCCCCCACCGAAGCCCAGAAGAAGGAAGTCGAACAAGCCGCCTACGACGCCCGGCTCGACTGCACCTTCATCGCGCCCGGCCGCAGGCTCTCCGACTTCGGACTGGTCACGATGGACATGGATTCGACGCTGATCACGATCGAATGCATCGACGAGATCGCGGACATGCAGGGATTGAAGCCGCAGGTCGCCGAGATCACCGAGGCGGCGATGCGCGGCGAGCTGGATTTCCGTGAAAGCCTGGCCCTGCGCGTGGCCCTGCTCAAGGGTCTGGACGCCGGCGCGCTGCAGCGCGTGTACGACGACCGGCTGCGCCTGTCGCCCGGCGCCGAACGCATGCTCGAAGCTGTCAAGGCGGCCGGCCTGAAAACCCTGCTGGTGTCGGGTGGCTTCACCTTCTTCACCGACCGGATCAAGACGCGCCTGGGGCTCGACTTCACCCACTCGAACGAGCTGGAGGTCTATGAGGGCAAGCTTACCGGGCGGGTGGTCGGCACCATCGTCGATGCGGATGAAAAGAAAGCCACGGTCGAGCGCGTGTGTCGGGAGATCGGAATTTCCCCGCGGCAGGCCATCGTGATGGGGGACGGCGCAAACGACCTGAAGATGATGGCGATCGCAGGCATGTCGGTTGCTTTTCGGGCGAAACCGATTGTCCGATCACAAGCCGATGTGGCGCTGAATTTTGTAGGCTTGGACGGAATACTGCCGCTTTTCGAGTGAAATGGCCCAGGAACTCATATTCGACCCGCAGACCGAGCGCGCCAAGACCCTGGCGTGGTGGCTGTACATCTTTCACGGCATCGGCTTCGTGTTCTCGCTCGGGGTCTTTTCCTGGATCCCGCTGATCATCAACTACATCCGCCGTCCCGACGCGGCCGGCACCTTCGTCTACTCGCACCACAGCTGGCAGATCCGCTCGTTCTGGTGGTACATCGCGTGGATGATCATCGGCGGCATCCTGTTCATCACGCTGATCGGCATCCCACTGGCCTGGCTGGTCTGGACCGGCGCATGGATCTGGCAGGCCTACCGTCTGATTCGCGGCATTCTCGATCTGAACGACAACAAGCCAATGCCCTGAGGCTGCCGGGACGAGCGCTCAGAGCTTGTCGAGCGCCTGACCGATGTCCGCGATCAAGTCATCGGGAGCCTCGAGGCCGATGTTGAAGCGCACCAGCACGCCTTCGTCCTTCCAGCGCGTGCGCATGCCCTTTACCCGGTACGGCACGCACAGGCTATGGGAGCCGCCCCAGCTGAAACCGATGCCGAACAGCTGCAGCGCCTCGACGAAGCGGTCGATCCGCGCTTCCTCGTAACCCGGATCGAACAGCACCGAGAACAGGCCACCGGCGCCGTTGAAGTCGCGCTTCCATGCATCGTGGCCCGGACAGTCCTCGAACGCCGGATGCAGCACGCGGGCGATTTCCGGCCGCGTCTTCAGCCATGCCGCCACCTTGCGTGCGCCGGCGTCATGCGCATCGAAGCGCAGCTTCATCGATTCCAGCCCGCGCAGCACCAGGTAGACGTCGTTCATGCCGACGCCGAAGCCGATGCGCATGTGCGCCATCTTGATCCGCTGCATCAGTGCCTCGTCCTGGGTAATGACGGCGCCCATCAGCACATCCGAACCGCCGGACTGGTACTTCGTGAGCGCCTGCATCGAGATGTCAATCCCATGCTCGAACGGGCGAAAGCCGATTCCCGCCGACCAGGTATTGTCGATGGCGGTCCAGATCTGTTGTCCCCCGCTGCGCCGCGCCGCAACCGCGGCGCAGATCGCCGGGATATCGGGCACTTCCATGGTCACGGAACCGGGTGCCTCGGTCCACACCAGCCGGGTATTCGGACGGATCAGCTCGGCGATGCCTGCGCCGATCATCGGATCGTAGACCCGCGCGGTGATGCCGTAGTCCTGCTCCAGCCAGCGTCCCAGTTCACGGCTGGGGCCGTAGACGTTGTCCGGCAGCAGCAGGTCGTCACCACTCCTGAGCAGCCCGAAGTTCACCATCGAGATCGCCGCCAGGCCGCTCGGCGCAAGCATGCAGTGGGCGCCGCCTTCGATCGCGGCAAGCCGCGCTTCCAGCGTGAAGCTCGTCGGCGTGCCATGCAGGCCGTAGGTGTAGCAGTTCTTGTCCTTCCAGTCGCGTGCGCGCATCGAGGCCACGTCCTTGAACAGGACCGTGGACGCATGATGGATAGGGGTAGGGAAGGCCGCGAAGCCGGGCGGCGGCGTGTAATCGGAATGGATCAATGCAGTCTGCACGGATTTGCGAACGCTCACGCCTGTCTCCCTTATTTCTGTTTTTCCTTGTTGATGCGCAGGATTTCCAGCCGGAACGGCCGGACCTCTCCCTGCATACCCTGCCACTCGCCGCTGAACACGCCGTCGTGGAACCGGCCGGCCCAGTCGCCGGAGACGTCTCTGCCGTTGACGGATTCTTCCATGAACACTTCATCGCCGTCGACCTCACCGGCCACGAGCACATGTCCGGACTGTCCGAACGCAAAATACTGCCCCTCAACGCCGCCTTCGAATTCTTCTTTCGGGCGCAGCTGCATCTGAATGCTTGCATCGCCAAGCGTGCCACGCAGCACCACGGGCTTGGCAAACACGGCCGCTGCGTTCTCACCCGGTTCGGCCACCGCCGCCGGCGCGAAGGCGACGATCGTCAACGCCGCGCACGCCAGTGCGGCGAGACGCCGCCTCATGCCTCGGCCCACAGGTCGTGCGCGTCGGCGGCGGTGATCGTCACCTCGACGAACTCGCCGACCTTCAGCTTGCGATGCGGCTCATAAGGCGGCTTCACGT
>DATLGF010000193.1:0-3006 GCA_035540575.1 Noviherbaspirillum sp. | reverse complement strand
CAGTTCGGTCTTGCCGAGCGGCTGTTCGTCGAACGGCCGCAGCAGCGCGCTGCCGCTGACGGGTGCGTCATTGATGCGCGCATCGAGCGCAGCCTGCATCGCAATCAAGGTGCCGTTCAGCATCAGCCGCCCGGAGGCGCCGACGGCACGCTCCTCCACGGTGGCCTTGCTGGTGAGCTGAAAGCGGCCGGTCAGCGGGAACGGGTGGCGTGCCGACAGGTCGAGTCGGCCCTGCACGCCGGCCTGGGCGGTGCCCGCTTCGAACTGCGGCGCGGCGCCGAATCGGCGCAGGTCCAGACGGTATTGTTCGTCTTCATAAGTCAGCGCAAGTGCGAGCGGTCCAAGCGTGGCGAGCGGCGCTGGCCCTCGGCGCAGTTCGCCGCCGTCAAGGCGCAGGTCGTCGACGCGCACCTCCAGCGGCAGGCGCAGATCCTCCGGCGCCTCGGTGTCGGGCTCGGGCTCGCGCTCCACGCGGCCAAGCACGAGCAGATGCGCGGCATGCAAGGATTCGATGTGCAGAAGCCGGCGTTCGAGCAGCGCACGCGGACGCCAGGCCAGGCGCACGTCGGCCAGTTCGATGCGCTCGTTCGGCCGGTCAACCACGATGCGGTCGATGCGCAGCGGCCCGAGCAGGCGGCCGTGAATGCCCGAGACGGTCACGCCCGCGTCGGCGCGGTCCAGCACGCGCGGCAGCAGGGCGCGCGCGCCGGCTTCGGTGCCAAGCAGCCAGGCGGCGAGCGCGGCGAGCGCAAGGACGACCGCCAGCAGGACGCCGAGCGCGACCAGGACCACGCGCATGATGGACCGGGCGCGGGCCGGGCGAACCTTGGATTCAGAAGCCATAGCCGATGGAGAAATGGAAGCGTGGTTCGCGCGTTTCATGCCCGTAGGCGAGGTCGGCATTGATCTGGCCCAGCGGACTCGACCAGCGCACGCCGACGCCGGTGCCGCGCGCAAGGCGCAGATCACCCCAGCGATCGGCAGCGTTGCCCGCATCCATGAATACGGCGCCACCCCAGTTCGGCAAGAACATGTAGACCAGTTCGGCGCTCACGACTGCCATCACATTGCCGGCAACCACCGCGCCGCCCACCGGTACGCCAAGGGTCTGGAAACCATAGCCGCGCACGGTCTGGTCGCCGCCGGTGCGAAACAGCAGGTCGCCGGGAACCGTCAGGCGACTGCCGCCGAACACCTGGCCGACCTGGGCGCGCGTGAAGAAGCGCAGATTCTCGCGAATCGGATAAATGGCATTCGCCCGCACCAGCAAACGCGCGATATTGTCTTCATTGACCAGACCGCGCGGCCCCACGCCAAGTTCGACCGATGCGATATAGCCGCGTCGAGGATTGAGCGGATTTTCCATCCGGCGCCGCGTGTAGATGAACGAGCCGATCAGCGCCTGACGGTTGTTTGCGAGGATGTCGCCGACGCGCTGGCGATCCGCCAGCAGAGCGACGGTCCAGGCGCGCTCGTCGCGCCGGTTCGGACTGGTCAGCCGCGCGCCCGTGCGTATCGTGTCGTTGGTCTCGCCGGCGCTGGTGGTACGGGCAAGATGCGCGTACACGCTGGGCTGCCAGCCGTTCTCGAATGGGCGCAGGAACAGGTCGGCCGCGCCCAGGCGCGTCTCGCGGTCCAGCCGCAGTTCCGATTCGAGGCGCCAGTCGCGTTCGAGGAAGTTGCGGTCGAGCCAGCGCACCTGCACGCGCAGGCCGGTATCGCTCGAGATGCCGCCGCCGAGTGCGAGCTGACGGCGAAGCAACTCGTTGACATCCACGCGTATCGGCGCGCGCTCGGCATGCGCCGGGTCGATCTCGACGGTGGCGAAGGCGGAACGGAAATAACCGGTCTGCTGGATGCGTTCCTGCAGCTCGTTCAGGCGCTGCTGGCTGTAGCGTTCGCCGGGACGGATCGGGTTCGCGCGCTCGATGATCGCAGGGGAATAGCGTTCGAGCCCGTCGATCTCGAGCTCGCCGAAGCGAAACGCGGGACCGGAATCGATCTCCACCATCAGCGTCGCGCTGGCGGCGGCGGGATCGATGCGGGCCTGGCTGTCGGCAATCGTGGCGGCCGGAAAATCCAGCACCAGCAGATCGCGCAGCAAGGCGTTCTTCGCCGCCGTCCATTGCTCCTGCTGGAACACCTCGCCCGGGACCAGCAGCCATTCCCGGCGCAGCCTGCGCATGCGCTCCGGGTCGGCGGCCGGACCCTCGGCGATTGCGCCCTGGAAGCGGATCTCGGCTGATTCGACGATGGCCGGCGGCCCGAGGGACAGCTCGAAGCGCGCGGTCCACGGCGTCGTGCTGCGGTCCAGTGCGTGACGTACATCGACGGAGAAGAAGCCTTCCGTCGCGAGCAGGTCGCGGATCTGACGCGGCGTGACGCCGACGCGCCGCACGATCTCGGCTTCGGTCAGGCCGGTGTCGTCCTGCCGGCGCACGATGTCGAGATGTTCGCTTAGCAACGCCCAGTAGGGGCCGGCACCGTCAATCGCGACCACATACGCGGGCGACTGCTGCGCCACAGCCGCCGGGCCGGCAAGCAGGCAGAGCAGGAACAACAGGGCGCGCAGCCGAAGTCGGCGCAAAGGAGTCAGCACGAGACTCCTTGGGGCGAGGCCTCGAGCGGGAATGAAAAGGGAATCATGGTCAGGTTCCTGCCGCACACCTTCACATTATTTTCCGGGAGAGCATGCGGGCGCATTAGGATAGATCAAAACCAACTTGCACCTGTACATCATCATGCTTGCGGTGACCGCGTGCAGACGGGAACAAAAACTTTGCCCGGAGGTCCTTTTTTCGAACCGATCCATCTAGAGACCTCTGGCTGTTGTTTCTTGATTGCAACCCTGCACGCAAGTAGAGGTATGATCGAGGGCTGCGCCCTCGTGCGGGAATTTTCGTCCGCCGCGGCTGAAAATGAAAAAAAGCGGATATAGTTCCGTGCCCGCTGCGGCACCGCGGGCGTCACGCGCGCCCATCCACGCACCACTGAAAAACCGAACAC
>DATLGF010000192.1:0-8425 GCA_035540575.1 Noviherbaspirillum sp. | reverse complement strand
GGACGCCAGCGCCGCCGCACTGCGCGAGTTCGCGCCGCGGCTGGCCGATGCGCTTGCCGCGGCGGGCGCGCCGCTCGAACAGCTGACCGTCCAGCGGCGAGGGGACCATGGCGCACCCTGATGCGAAGCGCAATGCCGTCGCCCTCGCCTACCAGACCGGCGACCTCGCGCCCAAGGTCGTCGCCAAGGGCCGCGGCCTGATCGCCGACGAGATCATCGCGCGGGCGCGGGAACACGGCGTGTTCGTGCATGAATCACGCGAGCTTGTCGCGCTGCTGATGCAGGTCGACCTCGACCGCCACATCCCTCCGGCGTTGTACAGGGTGGTGGCGGAACTGCTCGCTTGGCTATACCATATCGACGCTATCAAGGGCGGCGCCATACCGCCAGGCAGCCTCCCGCGCGAATAGCAGCCGCAACGTTTTCAACTCTTCGCCACAGGCACGCAGATTCAATGGGATTCAACTCGAAATTCGGCACGGAGGACGTCAGCCCCTACCAGGTGCATTCGCGCCGGGAGATCATCGCGCTGCTGCGCGCCATGTTCGAGCGCAATCAGCTGGTCAGCATGCAGGCCGACGGCGGCGCCGAGGCTGTCGTCACGTCCGTTCTGGAAGTGGATGAGGAAAACGGCATCGTCGTGGTCGACCGCGCTCCGACCAATCTCGTCAACCAGCGCATCCTCGACAGCGAGAACGTGTCGTTCGAGACGGTGCTCGACAACATCCGCATCCTGTTCTTCGCGAACCAGGTTCGCGAGTGCCTGTACGACAATCTTCCCGCGCTGTACATTCCGATCCCGCAAAGCCTGGTCCGCCTCCAGCGCCGTGAGCATTACCGGGTGCCCACGCCGGTCGCCAGCCCGCTCAAATGCACGATCACGATCCCGCCCGACGATGCGGGCAGCCACGGCACGACGATTTCGGTGACGGTGAAGGACATCAGCTGCGGCGGCATCGCGATCATCGATGAAAAGAAGCTGCTCGACAACACGATAGGCCGCAGCTACGAGCAGTGCCGTCTGGCGCTGCCGGGCGGCGCACCGCTGGCGGTCAAGCTCCAGGTGCGCAATTCGCTCGACCAGACCCTCACGACCGGCCGCACGCTGCGCAAGATTGGCTGCATGTTCGTCGACCTGCCGACGCCGATGCTGGCGGCGATCCAGCGCTACATCACGAAGCTCGAACGCGAGCGCAACGCCAAGGCGACGGGGATGGGCTGAAGCTGGAAGGGCGACACTGGACTCCGGCTTTCGCCGGAGTGACGGTGCATGAACCGGCGCCCCTATTTCCGCTGCCGCGTCATCCTGGCGAAAGCCGGGATCCAGTGACGTTCACGGACACCCGCAACGCGCAGACCCGACCTCTCACACCACCGCATCCGTCATCCCGGCGAAAGCCGGGATCCAGTGACGTTCACGCACAAACGCGACACGTAATTAGCACACCCGCTCACACGGACATGTTCATGATGTCCTGATAGGCGGACACCAGCTTGTTGCGCACCTGCACGGTGGCATGGAAGGAGATCGACGCCTTCTGGGAATTGATCATCACGTCCGACAGGCTCACGCTGTCATCACCCATCGCAAAGCGCTGGGTCAGCGCCTCGGAACTGCGCTGTGCGCTGTTCACCTGATCCAGCGAGTTCTTCAGTGCGGCGGCAAAGTCCAGCTTCGGCGCGACCTTTTCGGCGGCAGCGGTCTCCGCAACCCCGGCAATGGGCCGATTTGCAGTCGGATTCGCAGCCGCGCGCAATTGCGCGATCATCGCTTCGATCCGGCCTGAGTCAATCATGGCGGGTTTCATCGCACTTCCATCCTCCACGTTTCGGCGCGCCACGCAGGCGGCCGCCTTTTTACACGCCGCTACCTTAGCACTCGCGCAATACGCCTCTAAGCAGGAGAAGTGCGGAAATTCACGTTCTGTTTCAACGATTAGATTTGCTTAACAGTAAGAAAATCCCCTACCAAGCCGCAATCCTTCGAACCCAAGAATGACCAATAACGACTTCAAGACGAAAGGGCAGCCATGTCGGTAGCCGGCGAAACCGCCACCGCGCCGACCGGGCTAGTCGGCTTCGCACAGACACCGGGAGGACGCAATTTCTTCCTGATGCTGGGCGTGGCCGCCGTGCTCGCCGTGATGTCGGTGATCTGGATGTGGAGCAAGGAACCCGACTACCGGGTGCTGTTCTCGAATTTTTCCGACCGGGACGGCGGTGCGATCGTGGCCGCGCTGCAGCAGATGAACGTGCCCTACAAGTTCGCCGACGGCGGCGGCGCGATCCTGGTGCCTTCTTCCCAGGTGCACGACGTGCGCCTGCGGCTCGCTTCGCAGGGCCTGCCCAAGGGCGGCAACGTCGGCTTCGAGCTGATGGAGAACCAGCGCCTGGGCGTGTCGCAGTTCCTCGAACAGGTCAATTTCCAGCGCGCGCTGGAAGGCGAGCTGGCGCGCTCGATCCAGTCGGTCGCGGCGGTCCAGGCGGCGCGCGTGCATCTGGCGCTGCCGAAGAATTCGGTGTTCGTGCGCGACCAGCAGAAGCCCACCGCCTCGGTGCTGCTCAACCTTCACCCGGGGCGTTCGCTTGATGAGCAGCAGGTCAGCGCGATCGTCCACCTCGTTGCCAGCAGCGTGCCGGAACTGCCGACCAAGAACGTCACGGTGGTCGACCAGAACGGCAACCTGCTGTCGGACAAGGGCAAGAAAGGCGCCAATACGCTCGATCCGACCCAGCTCAAGTACGTGCAGGAACTGCAGCAGAGCATCGTGCGCCGGATCGAATCGATCATCACGCCCATCGTCGGGCCGGGCAACGTGCGCGCCGAGGCGACCGCCGACGTCGATTTTTCGCATACCGAGCAGGCCGCGGAAATCTACACGCCGAACCAGGCCCCGGGCGCCTCGGCGATCCGCAGCCAGCAGAGCAGCGAATCGCGTACCACGACACCCAATGGCGCGGTCGGCGTTCCCGGAGCGCTGACCAACCAGCCGCCGGCGCCTGCGACCGCACCGATCGTGGCCGACGCCGCCGCCACCGCTCCCGGAGCGGCCCCGGCTGCCGCCCCGGCTCCCACCAACGAGCAGCGCGACACCACGGTCAACTACGAGGTGGACAAGACCGTTCGCTATGTGCAGCAGCCGATGGGCGGCATCAGGCGCCTGTCGGTGGCCGTGGTGGTGAATTTCAAGCGCGACTTCGATGCAGAGGGCAAGCCGATCATGCGCGCGCTGTCCGACGACGAAAAGAACCAGATCACCGACCTGGTGCGCGAGGCCATGGGCTTCAACCGCGAACGCGGCGACTCGCTCAACGTGGTCAACAGCCCGTTCGCCGGGGTGGAGCCGGAGGTCATCGAGCAGCCGCCGCTGTGGAAGCGCCCGGAAATGCTGGACCTCGGGATGACCGCGGGCAGGTACATGCTTGGCGGTATCCTTCTGCTGTACCTGTACTTCGCATTCCTGCGCCCGCTGATCCGCCGCATCATGAAGACCTTCGAGCCGCCGCAGCAGCCGCCTGCGCCGCAGATCGAGGAGGACGCGGTGGTGCAGATCGAGCATGAACCTGCGCCGATGGGTTCGCGGCCGCGCACCTACCAGGACAACCTGGATGCGGCGAAGGAACTGGCGCGCAAGGACCCGAAGATGGTCGCCAACGTCGTGAAGTCATGGGTGGGAAATGAGTGAAGACGGGATCATGAAAGCCGCGATCCTGATGCTCGCGCTGGGCGAGGAGGAAGCGGCAGAAGTCATGCGTTACCTCGGTCCGCGCGAAGTGCAGAAGCTTGGCGCGGCCATGTCGACGATGAAGGCGGTGGCGAGCGGGCAGCTGGAAAAGGTGCTTGACGACTTTCGCAGCGAGACCGAGGTGAACACCTCGTTCGGCATGGACTCGGACGAATACATCCGCAGCGTGCTGACGCGCGCGCTCGGCGAGGACAAGGCGGCCACGCTGCTCAACCGCATCCTCGGCACGCGCGACGCCTCCGGCATCGAAAGCTTGAAGTGGATGGACGGCCAGTCCGTCGCCGACCTGGTGCGCAACGAACATCCGCAGATCATCGCGACCATCCTGGTGCACCTGGAGCGTTACCACGCGTGCGAAGTGCTCGGCTACTTCACCGAACGCCTGCGCAACGACGTGGTACTGCGCATCGCCACGCTCGACGGCGTGCAGCCCGCGGCGCTGCGCGAGCTCAACGAGGTGCTGACCAAGCTGTTGACCGGCAACGAGGCGCTGAAGAAGAAGCCGATCGGCGGCGTGCGCGCGGCGGCCGAGATCCTGAACTTCCTGTCGGGCGACGCGGAAGCGTCGGTGATGGAAAACCTGAAGAGCTACGATCCGGACATGGCGCAGAAGATCATGGACGAGATGTTCGTGTTCGACAACATCATCGAGATCGACGATCGCGGCATCCAGCTGCTGTTGCGCGAAGTGCAGTCCGAATCCCTGATCATCGCCTTGAAGGGCGCCAGCCAGGAACTGCGGGAGAAGATCTTCAAGAACATGTCGCAGCGCGCGGCCGAGATGATGCGCGAGGACCTCGATGCGAAGGGGCCGGTGCGGCTGTCCGAGGTCGAGGCGCAGCAGAAGGAAATCCTGCAGATCGTGCGGCGCCTGGCCGACGAAGGACAGATCATCCTCGGCGCCAAGGGCGACGATGCCTTCATTTAAGCTCCAGCGCAGCTCAGCTCTCACCTTCCCCCTCTCAGGGGGATGAGCCGGGGGTTTCGCGAAGCACTGCTTCGCGCCCGGCGAATCATGAGGCCTTGCAAGGCCGAGGGTGGGATGGCCGGGATGGGAGTACGCAGCTTACCTTGCACAACCGCCCCTATAGATAGAACGAACCCCATGAGCTCCTCCGTCATCCCCAAGGAAAAACTCTCCGCGTACGAACGCTGGGAACTTGCCTCGTTCGGCGACGCGCCCGCACCCGCGCCGGTCGACCACGCCGCCCTGGCCGCCCAGCACGAGCAGGCGCTTGCCGAGGAGCGCGCCCAGGCGCGCAAGCAGGGCCACGATGAAGGATTCGAGCAGGGCCGCAAAGCCGGGCTGGCTGCGGGCCGCGCGGAAGCGGCGCGCGAAGCCGCATGCCTGCGCCAGGTGGTCGAAGCATTCTCGAACGATCTGAACCGGGCCAACGAGCAGGTCGCCGACGACCTGCTCCATCTGTCGCTGGACCTGGCCAAGGCCATGCTCAAGACCGCGCTCAAGGTGCGTCCCGAACTGGTGCTGCCGGTGGTGGCCGAATCGATCCGCTATCTGCCCAGCGTGCAGCAGCCCGCACTCTTGGTGCTGCATCCGGCCGACGCGGAACTGGTGCGCGCGCACTTGACGGACGAACTTGACAAGGCCGGCTGGCGCATTGCCGAGGACGCCCAGATGGAGCGCGGCGGCTGCCGCGTCGAGACGGCCAGCAACCAGATCGAGGCCGGCGCGCCGGTGCGCTGGCAGCGCATTGCCGAAGCGCTTGGCAAGCAGTCCGACTGGCTCGAATGATGAGCGGCCATCTCGACCGCTGGCAGGCCTATCTGAACGATTGCCGCTCGCTGGTGGCGATCGCCGAACCGCTGCAGGTTTCCGGACGGGTGACGCGGGTCGCGGGACTGGTGATGGAAGCCGTCGGGCTCAAGCTGGCGGTGGGCAGCGCCTGCAGCATTCCGCTGCCCAGCGGCGCGCGCATCGAGGCCGAGGTGGTCGGCTTCGAAAATGACAAGCTGCTGCTGATGCCGCAGAACGATGTCGAGGGCGTGCTGCCCGGCGCGCGCGTATTTCCGATCGAGGTCACGCAGTCACTCCCTCCCCCGGGCCGGGTTGCGCATCCGCGGCGCCGCCCGAGCGACCGCGGCCGGCACCTGCCGGTGGGCGAGGAACTGCTCGGCCGCGTGGTCGACGGCGCCGGCCGCCCGCTCGACAGCCTGGGCCCCATCCATGCCGCGCACTCGGCGCCGCTGAATGCGCGCCCGGCCAATCCGCTTGCGCGCGCCCCGATCTCGCAGATGCTGGACGTCGGGGTGCGCTCGATCAACAGCATGCTGACCGTGGGACGCGGGCAGCGCATGGGCCTGTTCGCCGGTTCCGGCGTGGGCAAGAGCGTGCTGCTCGGGATGATGGCGCGCTACACCAGCGCCGACGTGATCGTGGTCGGGCTGATCGGCGAGCGCGGCCGCGAAGTCAAGGAGTTCATCGAGCAAATCCTGGGACCCGCCGGCCTGGCGCGCTCGGTGGTGGTCGCCGCCCCGGCCGACACCCCGCCGCTGATGCGCCTGCAGGGCGCGGCCTATGCGACCGCGATCGCCGAACATTTCCGCGACCAGGGCAAGAACGTCCTGCTGATCATGGATTCGCTGACCCGCTATGCGATGGCGCAGCGGGAGATCGCGCTGGCCATTGGCGAGCCGCCTGCAACCAAGGGCTACCCGCCCTCGGTGTTCGCGAAGCTGCCCACGCTGGTCGAGCGCGCCGGCAACGGCCGCGAAGGCGGCGGATCGATCACCGCGTTCTACACCGTGCTCACCGAGGGCGACGACCAGCAGGACCCGATCGCCGATTCGGCGCGCGCGATCCTGGACGGACACATCGTGCTCAGCCGCAGCCTGGCCGAAGCCGGGCATTACCCGGCGATCGACGTCGAACAGTCGATCAGCCGTGCCATGCACAACATCGCCGCCGACCCGCACCAGAAAGCGGCGCGCCGACTGAAACAGCTGTACTCGCGCTACCAGCGCAATCGCGACCTGATCAATGTCGGCGCCTACAGCGCCGGCTCCGATCCGGTGCTGGACGAGGCGATCGCGTCGATCGGGAAAATTGAAGCCTTCCTGCAGCAGGGCATCCACGAACGGGCCGGCATTGCCGAGAGCTTGCAGGGACTTTCCGCGCTATTCGACCGATGAGCGCAAACGATGCCAACCTATAATGCATCATGGTCAAGCACTCCGCACTCGACACCCTGATCGAACTGGCAACGAACCAGACGGAGGAAGCGGCACGCCGCCTCGGCACCGCGATCAAGCAATGCGCGGACAACGAGCAGCGGCTCGCGATGCTGCTGCAGTACCGCGACGAATACGAGACACGCCTCCGACAGGGCATGACGGCCGGAATCAGCGCCAGCGGATACCGCAACTTTCAGCTGTTCCTCGAAAAACTCGACGCGGCGATCCGCGGGCAGGAGCAGATCGTGCAGACGGCCAGGCACCGGATCACAGCCGAGCGCGGCGCCTGGCAGTCGAGCGAACGCACGCGCGTCTCCTATGACACCCTGGCCGCACGCGCGCAGCAGACCGCGCTGGCAAGGCAGAACAAGCAGGATCAGAAACTGACCGATGAGCTCGCCACCCGGGCGACCACTTACAAACGCTAGTGCCCTGTCCCGTAAATAGGTGCGCAAAATGAAATCGATGCATTTCGGGGCAGGACAAGGCAAAAACCGCAGCGATACCGTGTGGTATCGCGAGGATTTGCAACACGGGCATGGCCCGAAAGGCGCGATTTCATGCGCACATATTTGCGGGACAGGACACTAACCATGCAAACTTCGCCGATCTCCAACCTGAGCACCGTTTCGAACGCGCCTGCGTCCGCCCCGGACAAGCAAGCCGGCGGATTCGACAAGATCTTCACGCGCGAGGTGGCCAGCCGCAAGGAAGCCGCCGACGCGTCGCGCGGCGCCGAGCGGCGGGAAGCGGCGCCGGGCCGGGAAGCGAGCGCACCGTCTCCGAACACGCCGGCTGCCGAAGCGCAGCCGCCTGCAGCGGACACCGCCGCCGAGGAAACGACCGGGCAGCCGTCCGCCGACGTGCTTGCGCTGGTCGCCAACATGGTCCAGCTCGCGCAGGGCGAAGGCCAGGCAACGGAAGAGGCGGCCGCGGATGCGGCAGAGGCCGATGCTGTCCTGCCGGGAGCACGCAGGCGCGGCACGCCGTTCGCCCCGCAACACGGTGCCATCGGCAGCCGCGCCAACCACGGCACGCAGTCCAGGCCGGAAGGCAGCTGGGCGGCCCAGGTCGAGCGCGGCACCAGCGTGCGCGTGGAAGCGGGCAGAACCGACGCCGCCACCGCGGCCCAGCCGCTGTCGGCCGCCACTGCCTCCGCGAAGCCCGCGGTCGCCGGCGCGAGCGACTTCGGCGCGATCCTGAAGGATGCCGCGGCGCTGCAGGCACCGCAGCAGCAGCAATTCGAACTCCAGCCGGCGAACGCGCGCCAGGCAGTCGAACACCTGAGCCCCCGCGTCGGCAGCCCGGGCTGGGACCAGGCGCTCGGCCAGCGCATCGTCTGGATGGTCAACGGCGAGCAGCAGTCGGCCTCGCTGACGCTGAATCCGCCCGAACTCGGCCCGCTCAAGGTGGTGCTGCAGATGACGAGCAACCAGGCCAGCGCGAGCTTCGTTGCCGCGCAGCCGGAAGTGAGGCAGGCACTGGAA
>DATLGF010000191.1:0-4948 GCA_035540575.1 Noviherbaspirillum sp. | reverse complement strand
CCCGCAGGGCATTCCGCCGAAGGTGCGCACGCAGATCGAGCACGAGCTTGTGCTGATCGAGCAACTGAAGTTTGAGGCGTATTTCCTGACGGTGTACGACATCGTGCGCTTCGCGCGCTCGCGCGGCATCCTGTGCCAGGGCCGCGGCTCGGCCGCCAACTCGGCGGTGTGCTACTGCCTCGGCATCACCGAAGTCGATCCGGCGCGCGGCAACATGCTGTTCGAGCGCTTCATCTCGAAGGAGCGCAACGAGCCGCCCGACATCGACGTCGATTTCGAACACCAGCGGCGCGAGGAAGTGATCCAGTACGTGTACGAGAAATACGGCCGCGACCGCGCCGCGCTGACCGCGGTCGTCATCAGCTACCGTCCGCGCAGCGTGCTGCGCGATGTCGGCAAGGCACTGGGCGTGGATCTGTCCATCGTCGACAAGGTGGCCAAGTCGCACCGCTGGTGGGACAGCAAGACCGAGCTGGCCGAGCGCTTCGCCGAATGCGGGGTCGATCCCGCCTCGCCGGTGGCGCGCCAGTGGGAAGCGCTGGCGCGCCAGATGCTCAGCTTCCCGCGCCATCTGTCGCAACACCCGGGCGGCTTCGTGATCGCGCGCGGCAAGCTCTCGCGCCTGGTGCCGATCGAGAACGCCGCGATGGCGGACCGCAGCGTCGTGCAATGGGACAAGGACGATCTCGATGCGATCGGCCTGCTCAAGGTCGACCTGCTCGCGCTCGGCATGCTGTCGATGATCCGGCGCGCGCTCGACATGATCAGCGAGCAGAGCGGCGAATCCTTCACGATGCAGGACATCCCGTCCGAAGACCCGGCCACCTACGCGATGATCAGCGAGGCCGACACCGTCGGCGTGTTCCAGATCGAAAGCCGTGCGCAGATGACCATGCTGCCGCGCCTGAAACCGAAGCGCTTCTACGACCTCGTGATCCAGGTCGCGATCGTGCGCCCCGGCCCGATCCAGGGCGGCATGGTCCACCCCTACCTGCGCCGCCGCCAGGGGCTGGAGCCGATCACCTATCCGAGCCCGGAAGTGCGCGGCGCGCTGGAGCGCACCTGCGGCGTGCCGATCTTCCAGGAACAGGTGATGCAGATCGCGATGGCCGCCGCCGGCTTTTCCGCCGGCGAGGCCGACCAGTTGCGCCGCGCGATGGCGGCCTGGCGGCGCAAGGGCGATCTCGGGAAATTCCAGGAAAAGCTCATCACCGGCATGAGCGAGCGCGGCTACAGCGAAGAATTCATCGACGCAATCGTGCGCCAGATCCACGGCTTTGCCGAATACGGTTTCCCGGAAAGCCACGCGGCCAGCTTCGCGCTGCTCGCCTATGCCAGTTCCTGGATCAAGCGCCATCATCCGGCCGCCTTCCTCGCCGCCCTGCTCAACAGCCAGCCGATGGGTTTCTACTCGCCCTCGCAACTGGTGCAGGACGCGGTGCGCCACGGCGTCGTGGTGAGGCCGGTCGACATCGTCTGCAGCCACTGGGAAGCGATGCTCGAACCGGTGCCGGGCGAGCAGCCCGCCGTACGGCTCGGCTTCAATCTCGTCAAAGGCCTGTCGCAGGAAAGTGCGCTGCGCATCGAGGAAGCGCGCATGATCCGTCCGTTCGCCAGCCTGCACGATCTGTCCGTACGCGCCCAGCTGCCGCGCCGAGAGCTGCAGGCGCTGGCCCATGCGAACGCGCTCAAGGCGCTCGCCGGCCATCGCCGCGAAGCACTGTGGCACGCGGTCGCCGGCGAAGCGGACAAGGACCTGCTGCGCGAGGCCGAAATCACCGAGGAAGGCGTAAGCCTGCCGCCGCCCAGCGAAGGCCAGGACATCGTTGCCGACTACCATGCCATCGGCCTCACCCTCGGCCGCCATCCGCTCGCGTTGCTGCGGCCGATGCTGGCCAGGCGCGATTTCCAACCGGCCGAGGTGCTCAACACCTACCGCAACGGCCGCCGCGCCCACGCCTGCGGCATCGTCACCGTGCGCCAGCGCCCCAGCACCGCCAGCGGCACCATCTTCGTCACGCTCGAAGACGAAACCGGCCCGGTCAACGTGATCGTCTGGCCGCGCGTGGGCGAGACCTACCGCAAGGAATTGCTCGGCGCGCGCCTGCTTGGCGTGCACGGGCAGTGGCAGTGCGAAGGCAGCGTGCGCCACCTGGTCGCGCAACGGCTGGTGGACATGAGCTGGATGCTGGGGGAACTGATGACGCGCAGCAGGGATTTCGCCTAGGGCTACGCTGAATAAGTCCCGCGATGGTGCGCGCCCGAAATCGGGATGGGATGCAAGGCGCGAGACGCAGCGATAGCGGGGCTATCGCGAGTATTCGCAACGCCGCAGACCGCCCGAGTTCGGGATGCGCGACGCGCGAGGACTTGTTCAGCGTAGCCCTAGAACCTAGAACGACGATCCCGGCGTGCGCAGGAAGGCTTCCTCCTCGTCGGTAGACGCGCGTTGCAGGATGCGGTTGCGATGAGGGAAACGGCCGAAGCGCGCGATGACGTCGCGATGCCGATACGCGTAATCGAGAAACTCGGCGAATGCCGGCCTCGCCGCCTCGCCCGCCTCCTCATGCAGGCGCTTGAACAGCGCCACCGCCCGCTCCTGGTCCTCCAGCCGCTCGGAATGTTCGAGCGGCAGATACAGGAACACCCGCTCGATCGGCCGCAACGCCTGGTCCGCGCCTGCGTCCAGCGCCTCCAGGCACCAGCCACGCGCTTGTGCGTCATAAGCGAATGCACGCGGCGTATCGCGGTACATGTTGCGCGGGAACTGATCGGCGAGCACGATCAGCGCCAGCCGCCCGCGCGGGCTGGCGCGCCACCCATCCAGCTCGCCGCGCATCGCCGCTTCAAGCGTCCCCTCGAAGCGCTCGCGGATCTCACGATCCACGTCGGGATGTTTCATCCACCACAGGCGAGCCTGCGCGGAAGCCACGCGCGCGTCATCCGATTCCGTGCCGAACCAGAAGTGCAGGATGGTTTCGATCGTTTCCATGGAAGAATGCGCCGGCAAAAAACTTCAGCATAAGCGAAACAGCTGCAGGACACACCGCATATGCGTCAACGCGTACCCATGTCTCCCTCGCATTGCGCTCCGGCGAAGGTCCGGCACGCGAGATGAACGGGCAAAAAAAACCGGCTCGCAATGCGAGCCGGTTCGGGGAAATCTGGTGGACGGTACTGGGATTGAACCAGTGACCCCTGCCGTGTGAAGGCAGTGCTCTACCCCTGAGCTAACCGTCCGAAGCGCGCTATTATGGCACAGCAAAAAACCGGGCGCAACGGAAACATCAGGCCTGCGGCGCGGCTTCGGCGGCGGGCTTGCGCCAGACGCAGGCACCCTTTACTTCCTTGTCCAAGCGGTCGAGCACCTGTTCGTGTTCGGCCAGTTCTTCCTCGCTGGCGGCCAGCACGATGATCTCGCCAATCGGCGGCATGTCGGCTGCCGTGCCTTCCGCGGTTTCCTCCGCCGCCATCAGGTCGATGGTCAGGCTGTTCTGGCCGCGCGTCATCGCGAGATAGACCTCGGCCAGAAGCTCGGCATCGAGCAGCGCGCCATGCAGCGTGCGGTGGGCGTTGGAGACGCCGTAGCGGTCGCACAGCGCATCGAGCGAATTGCGCTTGCCCGGATACATCTGCTTGGCCTGCACCAGCGTATCGGTGATCCCTGCGACGTGCCGGTCGAAAGCCGGCAGGCCGAGCCGCTCGAACTCGGCGTCGAGAAAGGCGAGATCGAACGGCGCGTTGTGGATGATGATTTCCGCGTCGCGCACGTAGTCGAGCAGTTCCCCGGCGATCTCAGCAAACTTCGGCTTGTCGCTCAGGAACTCGGTGGTCAGGCCGTGCACCGCGAGCGCGCCCTCTTCCGAGTCGCGCTCGGGATTGATGTAGACGTGATAGTTGTTGCCGGTGAGCTGGCGGTTCAAGATCTCCACGCAACCGACTTCGATGATGCGGTCGCCGGAGCGCGGGTTGAGGCCGGTGGTTTCGGTGTCGAGAACGATTTGTCGCATGGTCAGGCAGGTGTGGCGGGTGCGGATGCGGGCAGCGGCGCATGCGCCTTCTTGCTCGCAAGGAAAGTGTAGAAGGTCGGGACGACGAACAGCGTGAGCAGCGTGCCGAAGCTCATGCCGCCGACGATGACCCAGCCGATCTGCATGCGCGATTCCGCGCCGGCTCCGGTCGCAAGCGCGAGCGGCACGGCGCCCAGCACCATCGCACCGGTCGTCATCAGGATCGGTCGCAGGCGCAGCACCGCGGCCTCGGTCACCGCCTCGAATATGTCCTTGCCCTGCTCGCGCAGCTGGTTCGTGAATTCTACGATCAGGATGCCGTGCTTCGTGATCAGGCCAACCAGCGTGATCAGGCCGATCTGGCTGTACACGTTGAGCGTGCCGCCGGTCAGGTAGAGCGCCAGCAGCGCGCCCGCCATCGATAGCGGCACGGTCAGCATAATGATGAACGGATCGATGAAGCTTTCGAATTGCGCTGCCAGCACCAGGTAGATGAAGGCCAGTGCCAGCACGAAGGTCAGCATCAGGCTGCCGGATGCCGCGCGGTATTCGCGCGCGGAACCGGCCAGGTCGGTCGAGAAGCCGGGCTGCAGGATGCGCCTTGCCGTCTCTTCCATGAACGCGATCGCCTCGCCCTGGGTGTAGCCGTTGGCGAGGTTGGCGGAGATGATCGCGGCGCGGCGCTGGCCGAAGTGATTCAGCTCGCGCGGCGCAACCGTCTCGCGCACGTTGAGCAGGCTCGACAGCGGGATCATGCGATCCCCGGCACCGCGCACGAAGATATTGGTGATGTCGTCCGGCGCGCTGCGGTTGTCGCCTTCGATCTGCACGATCACGTCGTACTGGTCGCTGCCGCGCTTGAAGCGGGTGACGTTGCGCCCGCCCAGCATGGTCTCCAGCGTACGACCCACCGTCTCGACCTGCACGCCGGCATCGGC
>DATLGF010000190.1:0-5426 GCA_035540575.1 Noviherbaspirillum sp. | reverse complement strand
AGATTGACCACCACCATGTCGATGGTCGGGATGCCATGCTGCGCGAGCGAGGCCATGTGCTCCGGCAGCTCGCGCCGCGCGAGAATGCCGCCATGGACCTTCGGATGCAGTGTCTTCACCCGCCCGTCCAGCATTTCCGGGAAGCCGGTGTAGTCGGCGACCTCGGTCACCTTCACGCCGTTGTCAGCCAGAAGCTTGGCGGTACCTCCGGTGGAGAGGATGTTGACGCCGAGCGCGGACAAGGCCTTGGCGAAATCGAGAACGCCCGTCTTGTCGGAGACGGAGATGAGGGCTTGCTTGATCATGGTGGCTTGCGGGATGTGATGGATAACGCAAACGGCACCCGTGCCGCTTGCGTTATCGATCACAGCAAGCCGTGCTGCTGCAGCTTCTTGCGCAGCGTGTTGCGATTGATGCCGAGCATGTCGGCGGCGAGCGACTGGTTGCCGCCGGCGCGCGCCATCACCACTTCCAGGATCGGCTTTTCCACCGTGAAGACCACCATCTCGTAGACGTTCGTCGGTTGCTGCTCGCCCAGGTCCTTGAAGTACTTCTCAAGGCTTTTCTTGACGACGTCCTGGATGTTGTCTTTGCTCATTGCGATGGAGATGCTGTTCTTTTTCGGGGTCAGGCGGCCAGCTTTTCGGCGGCAAACGCGTATTGTAACCGTTCACCCCAGGCTTTCTGCGATTCGAAAAAGGCATCGACCGCGGCCAGCTGCTCCTCGCAGCTCTCCAGCCGGTTCATGCGCTGGCGGAAGTCCTCGCCGCCCGGCAGGTCGCGCACATACCAGCCGATATGCTTGCGCGCGGTGCGCAGTCCCATGTACTCGCCATAGAACGCATAGTGGGCGCGCAAATGCGCATCCATCAGCGCGCGCACCTCGGAAACCAGCGGCGGCGGCAGCAGATCGCCGGTGCGCAGGAAATGATCGATCTCGCGGAAAATCCACGGACGCCCCTGCGCGGCGCGCCCGATCATCACCGCGTCCGCGCCGGTCTGCGCAAGCACCTGCCGCGCCTTGTGTGGCGTCGTGATGTCGCCGTTGGCGACGACCGGAATCGACACGGCGGCCTTCACCGCCGCGATCGTTTCGTATTCGGCCTCGCCGGAATAACCGTCGGCGCGCGTGCGGCCATGCAGGGTCAGCATCGCGATGCCCGCATCCTCGGCAAGACGCGCGATGCGCAGCGCATTCCTGTTCTCGCGATTCCAGCCGGTGCGGAATTTCAGCGTCACCGGAACCGGCACCGCGCTGACCACCGCGCGCAGGATCTCGGCAACCAGCGTCTCGTTCTGCAGCAGGGCCGAGCCGCACCAGCTGTTGCAGACCTTCTTGACCGGGCATCCCATGTTGATGTCGATGATCTGGGCCCCGCGTTCGACGTTGAACTTCGCAGACGCGGCCAGCATTGCCGGATCGGCGCCGGCGATCTGCACCGCCTTCGGCTCCATCTCGCCGTCGTGGTTGATCCGGCGCGAGGTCTTCTCGCTCGCCCACAGCCGAGGATCGGATGCCGCCATCTCCGACACCGCATAGCCGGCGCCGAGCTCCTTGCAAAGCTGGCGGAAAGGACGATCCGTCACGCCGGCCATCGGCGCGACGAACACGTTGTTGCGCAATACGTAAGGACCGATCTGCATGCTCAGCGGTCGATCTCGTCGAGGGCTGCCAGGCGTTCGGCGCGCAGGTGCTCGACCTCGCCCCAGCTCAGCAGGTGCAGGCGATTGCCGTCCCAGTGGAGCCGATTGATGCCCGCGTTGAGGATGTCGAAATCGCGCGGACGGTCGGGACGCAGCCCTTGCGCGGCGCGATGCACGCATTCGAGCACGCCGCCGTGGGTAAACATCGCGACGCGGCGATGGCGGTCGCGCATGAGGATGTCGCGCACCGCGCCCACGGTGCGCTCGAAGAACTCGCGCAGCGTTTCCCCGGCGCGCTCGCCCGGCGGCAGGCCCGCATCGAATTCGCGCGCCTTCCAGGCGGCGAACTCCGCCGGATAGCGGGCGCCGATCTCGGCGTACAACAGGCCCTCGAAGCCGCCGAAACTGCGCTCGCGCAAGCCGGGCTCGACGATGATCGTCATCCCGCGCGCACGCGCGACGGCCTCGGCAGTCTGCCGCGCACGCCGCAGATCGCTTGAATAGATCGCGTCGAGCGGCTCGTCGCGCAGCGCATGCGCAAGCGCGGCCGCCTGGCGCTCGCCCTCGGCGCTCAAGGGGATGTCCAGGTGGCCTTGCAGGCGGCGGACCGCGTTCCAGGCGGTTTCGCCATGACGGATGATGAGTATTTCTGTCATGAGGTCGTGACTTTTCCAGCGAGCTCCGGCGTCAGCGTGTAGGTGCCCATGATCTTCGCCTCGGCGAGGATGTGGCCCTGCATCGCCTGACGCACCTGCTGGCCGGTGAACTTGCCGTCCACAGGCAGATGCTCGACGTCCAGCGCATACAGCGTGAAGATGTAGCGGTGAACAATCGTATCGTTCCACGGCGGGCACGGTCCGTCATAGCCGAAGTAGTCGCCGGCCATGTCGGCGTCCCCCGCGAACCAGCTTGTGTAATCGTTCAGGCCATGGCGCCCCGCGAGGCCGGCGCCGAGCTCCGGCCCCGGCTTTCCGCGCGGGGTCACCTTCTCGCTATGCTGACCGGCGGCAATCGATGAAGTTTCCGCCGGCAGATCGACCAGCACCCAATGGAAAAACTCCACGCGCGGCAGATCCGGCGGCACCCTCTTCCCTTCCTGGTTCACGTCGTCGCCGCGCGAGGGCACATCGATGTCATGGCAGATCAGCGCGAACGAGCGCGCGCCGACCGGCGCGTCGCTCCAGGCCAGGTGCGGATTGCGGTTCGAGGACAGCGCAACATGGGAATTCGGGTCGATCACGGCGAACGCGAACTCGCCGGGAATGACGGCACCATCCTTGAATGAATCGCTCCAGAGTTTCATGCGGTCTCCTTTGTTGTCGGTTGTTGACGTGCGGACCATGCCAGTCTAGCGAGCTTCACTGGATACCGCAGAGACGCCGAGCGGCGGCTTGATCTGCAACCAAAACGTGACCGGCCCGTCGTTCACCAGAGCAAGCTCCATGTGGGCCCCGAAACGGCCGGTCTCGACCTTGCCGTGCTGCGCACGCGCCCGCTCGACGAATCGGTCGAACAGACGGCGCCCTTCCTCGGGAGACGCGGCCGGCGTAAACGACGGCCGGGTGCCGGAACGCGTGTCGGCAGCCAGCGTGAACTGCGGCACCAGCAGCAGACCGCCCTCGACATCGCGTACGCTGCGATTCATCTTGCCGGCCGCGTCGGAAAACACCCGGTAGGACAGCAGCTTGGCGAGCAATGCCTCGCCCTCCTTCTCGCTGTCGCCGCGTTCGGCGCACAGCAGGACCACGAGGCCGGCGCCGATCGCGCCGACCGTTTCTCCTTCGACCACGACCGATGCGCGGCTCACCCGCTGGAGCAAAGCGATCATGCGCCTCAGCTCAGCGTGACGCGGGCGAACTTGCGCTTGCCGACCTGCACGACGAAGGTGCCGGCATCGACCTTCAGGCTCTTGTCGCTCACCGGCTCGCCATCGATGCGCACCCCGCCCTGCTCGACCATGCGCAACGCCTCCGAAGAGGAGGGGCAGAGGTTCGCCTGCTTGAGCAATTGACCGATGCCGAGCGGCGCGCCCGAGAGGGCGACCTCCGGCACATCGTCCGGAATCCCGCCGCGGGCCCGGTTGTTGAAGTCCGCCAGCGCTTCCTCGGCGGCGCGGGCTGAGTGGAAGCGCGTGACGATTTCCTGCGCCAGCAACACCTTGATGTCGCGCGGATTGCGTCCCTGCTCGACGTCCTTCCGGAACGCGGCGATCTCGGCATTCGAGCGGAACGACAGCAGGTCGTAGTAGCGCCACATCATCTCGTCGGAGATGCTCATCAGCTTGCCGAACATCGTGTTCGCCGGCTCCGTGATGCCAACATAATTGCCTTTCGACTTCGACATCTTCTCTACGCCGTCCAGCCCCTCCAGCAACGGCATGGTCAGGATGCACTGCGGCTCCTGGCCGTAATCCTTCTGCAATTCGCGGCCAACCAGCAGATTGAACTTCTGGTCGGTGCCGCCCAGCTCCAGGTCCGAGCGCAGCGCCACCGAGTCGTAGCCCTGCATCAGCGGGTACAGCAGTTCATGCACCGAGATCGGGGAGCCGGACTTCAGGCGCTTGGCGAAATCCTCGCGCTCCAGGATGCGCGCGACGGTGTAGCGCGCCGACAACTCAATCATCCCACGCGCGCCGAGCGCATCGCACCACTCGGAGTTGTAGCGGATCTCGGTGCGTTCCGGGTCGAGCACGAGGCTCGCCTGGGCGAAATACGTCTTCGCGTTCTCCTCGATCTGCGCGCGCGTCAGCGGCGGGCGCGTCACGTTGCGCCCGGACGGGTCGCCGATCATCGAGGTGAAATCGCCGATCAGGAAAATCACCGTGTGCCCCAGATCCTGCAGCTGGCGCAGCTTGTTCAGCACCACCGTGTGACCCAGGTGCAGGTCCGGAGCTGTCGGGTCCAGGCCCAGCTTCACGCGCAGCGGCGTGCCGGTCTGCTCGGCGCGCGCCAGCTTCTGCGCGAACTCGGCCTCGATCAGCAATTCGTCGACGCCGCGCTTGATTGTTGCCAAGGCTTCAAGGACCGAACTGGAGAGAGGGAGCGGTTGTGTGGAGGGGGTGTGTTGCGCTGGAGCAGTAGCACTCATGGGCTGACAAAAATTAATGTGCGAATGTGAAAGGCCGGTAGCATGCCTTTGGTATAATCCCTGCCTGCCAGGGCCTTGCGTCCTGGCAATCTTTCATAGAATAAAGCAGGTCTACCTGCCGACTCCTGTGAACCGCCAATCGACCGGCATGCGCACGCAGCTGGTCGAGAATTTTTGCGGCGTCAGAGCCGGCGCCACGCCGGATTTGACCGATCGCGGCAGGGATTGCAAGTGGCTGAAACGAGCATCTCTTCCGCGAAAAACAGCAAATTCTAACGTATTGCATGCTCACTACAGACAAAATCCAAAAGCTGGGCCTGAGCAGCAAGCTGTTGTTCGGCGCGTCGAAAAAGACGCGCATCGTTTCCGTCACCGCATTGTTCCTCGCTGCCTGCGCATTCGGCGCGGCGGGCGTTGCCCCGATGGCCCCGGACCCCGCCGACATTCCGGTGCGGGCCATTACCGAGGAACTGTCCATTCCCGACCTGTCCGAACAGATCGCCCGCCTCCAGGAAGACGAGCAGACCTACCTGCGCGAAGAGCGCGTGCGTCCGGGCGACACCCTTGGCACCCTGCTCAACCGGCTTGGGGTGGACGACAGCGAAGCCGCCAGCTTCATCCGCTCCGACCGCACCGCCCAAAGCGTGATGCAACTGAGACCGGGTCGTCGCATTCAGGCGGAAACAAGCGGCGAC
>DATLGF010000189.1:0-2164 GCA_035540575.1 Noviherbaspirillum sp. | reverse complement strand
GGGCATGGCGCGCTACGGGCTGACCGGACACGCGATGCAGGTGTTCAGTGCGATGCGCGACGCGGTCCTCTACATGGACCAGACGCGCATGCCGGAACTGTTCTGCGGATTCGAACGGCGCCCGGACGAGGGACCGACGCTTTATCCGGTGGCCTGCTCGCCCCAGGCCTGGAGCGCGGCCACGGTGTTCTCGCTGCTGCAGGCCTGCCTGGGCCTGTCGTTCGACCCGCAACGGCGCGAAATCCGTTTCCGCCACCCGCAGCTGCCGCCCTTCCTCGATACCGTCGAGATCCGCGAACTGCAGGTCAACGGCGCCACCGTGGACCTGAGGCTGCAGCGTTATCCGAACAATGTCGGCGTGAACGTCGTGCGCAAGAGCGGCGATGTGGAAGTGGTGGTGGTGGCGTAGCCGCGCAAGGACTTGTTCAGCCCGGCCCTATGCGAGTTCCAGTTCCAGCGCCAGCGCCGTCCCCTCACCGCCGCCGATGCACAGCGCCGCCATGCCGCGCTGCAGTCCGCGGCGGCGCAATGCGCCGATCAGCGTGACGACGATCCGTGCGCCGGATGCGCCGATCGGATGACCGAGCACGCAGGCGCCGCCGTGCACATTGAGCCGCTCGTGCCGGATGTCGAATTCCTGCATCACGGCCATTGGAACGGTGGCAAACGCTTCATTCACTTCGAAGAGATCGAAATCGCGCTCGCGGCTGCCCAGTTTCTGCATCAGCTTGCGCATCGCGCCGACCGGTGCCGTGGTGAACCATTCCGGTTCCTGCGAATGCGAGGCATGGCCGAGGATGCGCGCAATCGGCTTGAGGCCCAGCGCCTGCGCACGCGACGCGCGCGTCAGAATCAGTGCCGCTGCGCCGTCATTGATCGACGACGATGACGCGGCGGTGATCGTGCCATCGGCGGCGAAGGCCGGCTTGAGCTGGGGAATTTTCTCCGGCCTGGCCTTCGTCGGTCCCTCGTCGGCGTCGACCACCACCGTTCCCGTGCGGCTTTCCACGCCGACCGGCGCGATTTCCCATCCGAACGCGCCTTCTTCCGCCGCCTGGCGGGCGCGGCGTACCGACTCCAGCGCGTATTCATCCTGGTCGGCGCGCGTGAACCGGTATTGCGCCGCGCACATCTCCGCGAACACCCCCATCGCCTGCCCTTTCTGGTAAGCATCCTCAAGTCCGTCCAGCGCCATGTGGTCGACGATTGTGCCGTGGCCGAGCCGGTAGCCGCCGCGCGCCTTGGGGAGCAGGTATGGCGCGTTCGTCATCGATTCCATGCCGCCGGCGGCGACGATGTCGTTCGTGCCTGCGACGATCGAATCATGCGCCTGCATCAGCGCCTTCATGCCCGAACCGCACATCTTCGACAGCGTGACAGCCCCGGTCGAGAACGGCAGCCCGGCCTTGATGGCCGCCTGGCGCGCCGGGGCCTGTCCCTGGCCCGCGATCAGGCAGTTGCCGAACACGACTTCCTGCACCGCCGACGCTTCGATGCCGGCGCGGCCGATCGCTGCCCGGATTGCGACCGCACCCAGTTCGTTCGCGGACAGCGTGGAGAATGCGCCCTGGAAGGCGCCGATCGGCGTGCGCGCGGCACCGAGGATCACGATGGGGTCGTTCATGGCAGGCTCCTGTCGAAGTGAAAGTTGCCGCAGCGCCGCTGGTGAGAGGGTCGCAGCCGCGCTGCGTCGCTTGAAATGATGATCGTAATATAGACTGCGAGAGACGCGAGACACGGCATTGCCAATGACCCATCCGCACTCAGCCGCGACGGGACCGGGAAGCGGAGGCCGCTACCAGCCCGGCGGTGACGATGCCCACGCCAGCCAGTGCCGCCGCGGAAGGCGTTTCGCCGAGAAGCGGCATGGCCGCAAGCGTCGTGACGCAAGGCACCGCGGCGGTGAACAGCGCGGTACTGGTGGCGCCGAGCACCCGTACCGCCGTGGAATAGACAAAGACCGACGCCCCGCCGACGATCGCACCCTGGATCAGCGCCTGCAGCAGGATCTCGCCGGCCGGCCCCTGCGCGAGCGCGGCGTGGCCGGCGAGCAGGTAGACCGGCAGATAGCAGAGCATCGAGAGCACGGCGACCAGGGCGGCGGCCGCGCCCGGCTGGATTTTCCAGCGTTGCGCGAGCACCCCGTAGGTCGCCCAGCACAGCG
>DATLGF010000188.1:0-10609 GCA_035540575.1 Noviherbaspirillum sp. | reverse complement strand
ATTATGCACGTACCAGCCTGCCGGCCGACTTCGGCAAGAACCTTGGCAACGCGGTGCGCGACAACCCGATTCCGATCGCGCTGATCGGCGTGGGCCTGGCCTGGCTGATGGCGCAGGGACAGCGCGGCGGCGGGATGGAACGCGGGCGGCGCTATGACCCGTATGCCAGCGATTCCGGCATCGAAGAAGGCTATGAAGGCGGCTACGGCCTCGACTATTCGCGCTCCGACCTGCACGGCGGCACACAGGGCGACCGCATGCACGACATGGCCGAGCGTGCCGCCGAGGCCGGCCGCGACGCGAAGGAGCGCGTGAGCGGAGCCAGCCGCGAGGCGATGAACCGGATGAGCGAAACCGGCCACCAGATGGCTGACAAGGCCGGCGAGATGGGGCACCGCATCAGCGATGCCGCCTCCGGCATGATGGACCGCGTACGTCACGGGGGCGAGCAGATGCGCTCGCGCATGCAGGGTTCCGGCGCCGGTGCGCGCGCGCGGATGGAGGATCTCGGCCATCGCTCGCAGGAGCAGTACTATCGCGCCCGCGACAGCATCTCCCATCTGTTCGAAGACCAGCCGCTGGTGCTCGGCGCGCTCGGCATCGCCATCGGCGCCGCGCTCGGGGCTGCGCTGCCGCCAACCCGCCGCGAGGACGAGATGCTGGGCCGCACCCGTGACGACATGCTGGACCGCGCCAAGGAAGTCGGACGCGAAGAGGCCGAGCACGTGAAGGAGTCGGCCCGGCGCGTGGCCGAGACCGCGAAACAGGAAGGCCAGCGGGTCGCCCAGGATACCCAGGCGCGCGCACAAGGAAACGGCCATGCGAAGGAGGGCGCCAACCCGTCTTCGCCATCTTCCGGCGGTCCGGGTCAGCCGAGCATCCACTGAGGCCGCAGGTTGCACGGATGGCGTGCAACCTGTGTGTACCTGTGCGCGAGATGCCGATCGCTTGAGCGATGATTTGTCGTCCCCCTAGGCGGGCCCCCGCTCATGCGGGGGACCCGGCACAATCGTCTGCAACGGTGCAATAGCGCGAGCTGGGCCCCCGCGTGCGCAGGGGCGACAGGGTTGCGGTAGCACTCCCAAGTGCATGGCATTCCCCTTCAGGGCAGCCGGCCCGGAAATGATTCGGGTATAGTCACTTCCGCAACGCAACCGTTGCGCGACCACAGGCGCGCGCCTGTGCCCATCACTCCCGCAAGCCTGCCGTGCTCTCGATCTTCCACACGACCTTCCCGTTCTTTGCGCTGGTGGCTACGGGATACCTCGCCGCGCGCCGCGGCTTCCTGCCGTCGACCGCGGTGCCGGCGCTCAATACCTTCGTGCTGTATTTCGCGCTGCCGTGCATGCTGTACCGCTTTGGCGCCTCTTCGCCGATCGGTCAGCTGCTCGACGCCAGCGTGGCTGCGGTCTGGCTGCTGTGCGCGCTGGTGATGGTGGGGTTTACGATCGCGATGACCAGGAGTGCGCGCATCAACTGGAACGACGCGTCGTTCGGCGCACTGGTCGCGGCCTTCCCGAATACCGGCTTCATGGGACTCCCGCTGCTGCTGGCGCTGATCGGCGCGCGCGCGGCCGGTCCGGTGATCATCACCATCGCGATCGACATGGTGATCACCAGCTCGCTGTGCATTGCGTTGTCGCGCATGGATGACGCCGGCGCGAACGGCGTGCGCGCGGCGCTGAAGAACGCGATCAAGAGCATCGCCGCCAATCCTATGCCCTGGGCCATCGTGCTGGGCGTGATCGCCTCGGCCGCCGAGTTCGGCCTGCCGGGGCCGATCGACCGCACGATAGAACTGCTCGCCAATGCCGCGTCGCCGGTCGCGCTGTTTACCATCGGCGCGGTGCTGGCGCGCTCACCTGCCACCGGCGCCACTTCGTTGCGCTTGTCCGACTATGTGCCGGTTGCGCTGTTCAAGCTGGTGCTGCATCCGTTGCTGGTGCTGCTGGTCGGTGCGGCGGCGATCCGGCTCGGCATGCCGCTAGACCCGTTCGCCTACATGGTGCTGATCCTGGTCGCGTCCTTGCCCAGCGCGAGCAACGTCGCGCTGCTGGCCGAGCGCTTCGGCGCGAACAATGAACGGGTGGCGCGCATCATCATGGTGTCCACCGTGCTGTCGTTCCTGAGCTTTGCGGGAGTGGTGAGGCTGCTGGTGGGTTAAGGGCACGCCTACTTCATCCCCAGCTTCCTGCGCATCGCCGCGGTCAGGTTCTGCGGCGTCTCGAAGTACGCCTTCCACGGGTCGTTCTCCGCCCGCTCCAGCAGTTCCGGCAGGTCGACGATGGTCCACTGCCCGGAACGCTTCAGCGTGTCCAGCTCCTCCCACGCCACCGGCACCGACACCGGCAGCCCGGGCCGCGCGCGCACCGAGTAGGGCGCGATCGTGCTGGCCGAACGGCCGTTGCGCAGGTAGTCGATGAAGATCTTCCCGACGCGGTTCTTCGCGCCCATCTTCGCGGAGAAGCGCTGCGGCAGCGTGCGCGCCATGTGCTGGGCGACGGCCTGCGCGAATCCGTGCATCGTATCCCAGTCATGCCGGCGCGACAGCGGCACCACCAGGTGCAGGCCTTTGCCGCCGCTGGTCTTCAGGAAACTGGTCAGGCCGAGTTCGTCGAGCACCACCCGCGTCAGCCGCGCCGCGTCCTGCATCGCCTCCCATGGCAGATCCGGATCCGGGTCGAGGTCGAACACCATGCAGTCGGGACGCTCGACACGGTCCGCGGTCACGTTCGGGATGTGCAGTTCTATCGTGCCCATCTGCGCGGCGCCAACCAAGGCCTCGGCCGTTTCGATCGCCATCAGCGGCGCGCGCCCGGAAATCAGTTCGATCTGCAGCTTGCGCACGCCTGGGATCGTCATGCGCGTATTGTGCTTCTGGAAGAAATGTTCGCCGCCCACGCCTTCGGGCGCGCGCAGCAGGTAGACAGGGCGATTCTGCAGGAAAGGCAGGGCCAGCGGCGCGATCTCGCGATAGTAGTGGGCAAGCTCCAGCTTGGTCGCGCCGCTGGCCGCATCGATCACCCGCTCGGGATTGGTGATCTTCACGCCTTCGAGAAGGGGATCGGCCGGCTTGCGCGCGCGCGGGCGGGCGGTGATATGGGTGGCCTGCTCGCGCCGCACTTCGGCCGCCGGCTTGTCGCCGCGCAGGCCCTGGAACGAGGCCTGCCGCAACACGCCTTCGCCGGTCCATTCCGCGAACGCGATCTCGGCCACCAGCTTCGGGCGCACCCAGTGCACGCCGCGCAGACCCGCAGGGCGCTTGTCGAACGGGCAGGCGTCCTGCTCGAGCGGCTGCATCCGGCGGTACAGGTCGGCCAGCGCGGCGTCGTCGAAGCCGCTGCCGACCTTGCCGGCGTAGCGCAGGCTGCCGTCGTCCGCGTGCACCGCGAGCACCAGCGAACCGAAGTACTGGCGCCCGCCCTGCGGCTCGGTATAGCCAGCGATGATCATTTCCTGGCGCCGCCTGCACTTGAGCTTGATCCAGCTGCTGCTGCGCGCGCTCACGTAGATCGAGTCCGCGCGCTTGCCGATCAGCCCCTCCAGGTGCATTTCGCAGGCCCGGTCCAGCAGCCGCTGCGGCGACTGGTCCAGCTGCGCGGAAAAGCGCAGGATGTCGCTGTCGTGATGCTCGAGCAGATGCGCGAGGACGCGTCGGCGCAGCTGCAGCGGAGTCTTGCGCAGGTCCACGCCGTTCAGGTAAGGCACGTCGAACAGGTAGTAGATGATGCGCGCCGTGCCATTGCGGTCGAAGGCGTTCTGCAGCAGCTGGAACGAAGGCGCGCCGTGCGCGTCGAGGACGACGATCTCGCCGTCGAGCCACGCATTGTCCAGCCCGAGTGCCTCGACGGCCTCCACCTGCGTCGGCATGCGTGCGCTCCAGTCGTGGCCGTCGCGCGTGTACAGGCGCGCCTTGCCGTTCTCGACGCAGGCCATCACGCGGTAGCCGTCGTACTTGATCTCGTACAGCCAGTCGCCGCCCTTCGGCGGCGCATCGACCAGGGTGGCCAGCTGCGGCGTGATGCGACCGGGCAGGGGCGCCAGGCGAGCACCGGGCAGCGCTTCCAGTCCCGGGGCGCTTTCCTCCTCGCGTGCCCGCGGGCGTGCCGCCTTCTTCTTCGGCGCGGCGCGCGATTTTGCCTTTGCGCCCTTGCTGCCGAGGACACTGTCCGGTTCGGCCTCGACGATGTCGTACTCGGAAGTGCTGCGCGCCTCCTCGTCGTTCTCCTTGATCAGGAACCACTGTTCCTTGTCGCCGCTGCCGCGCATGCCGGTCTTCACCAGCTTCCACGCGCCGTGCAGCTTTTCGCCGTCGAGTCTGAAGCGCAGCCGTCCGGCCTCGTAGCCGGCCTGCGGATCGCCGAGCGGCTCCCAGCTGCCGGTATCCCAGACGATCACGTGGCCGGCCCCGTACTGGCCGGGCGGGATGTCGCCCTCGAAGTCGATGTAGTCGAGTGGATGGTCTTCCACATGCACGGCAAGGCGTTTCTGCCCCGGGTCCAGGCTCGGCCCCTTCGGCACCGCCCAGCTCTTGAGCGTGCCGGCGATCTCCAGCCGAAAGTCGTAGTGCAGGCGGCGTGCATGATGCTTCTGGACGACGAAGCGCAGCCGCTCGCCGGGGGCGACAAGCTCGCCGCGCGGCTCGGGCGTGACGGAGAAATTGCGCTTGGCGTGGTAGGTGACGAGATCGTGCGCCATGGATCAATGCGCGGCTTTCGATGTGCGGGTGCGCCCGGCGCTCTTGCGCGCCGCCGGCGGCGGCGCCTTCTTGCCGTCATCCTTGCGGGCGGACGTTCGTGCAGCCTTGCCGTTGCCCTGCAGGCTGCGGCGCAGCAGTTCGGTCAGGTCGACTTCCTCGGCCTCTTCCTTCGGCTCCTCGG
Source organism: Noviherbaspirillum sp. (assembly GCA_035540575.1). Lineage (GTDB taxonomy): Bacteria > Pseudomonadota > Gammaproteobacteria > Burkholderiales > Burkholderiaceae_D > Noviherbaspirillum. The sequence goes on along the minus strand of DATLGF010000188.1, from coordinate 5,729 downwards.
CCTTCACCTCGGTGATCGTCTGCGCCAGGCCGGCATCGGCCTTCTGCTTGACCAGCGCCATGATGTCGTCTCGGAAGGTGTCGCGGTACTGCTCCGGGTCCCAGCGGTCGCACATGCTTTCGATCAGCTGGGTCGCCATCTCGACTTCCTTCGGCTTGATCTTCGCGGCCTTCATGCCCTCGGCGGGAATATTGAGTTCGCTGGCGTCACTGACTTCGCTCGCCCAGCGCAGGGTATTGAGCACCATCGCGTGCGGGGTGGCGATCAGCGCCGCCAGGTGCTGCTTGTTGTGCAGCACCACCAGCGCCACGCCGACGCGGCCGGTCTTGAGCAGCGCCTCGCGCAGCAGCACGTAGACCTTCTCCCCGCCCTTGGTCGGCGCGAGGTAGTAGGGCTTTTCGAAAAACAGGAAATTGACGTCCTCGGCGCGGGTGAAGCCGACGATGTCGATCGTGTGCGTCGACTCGACGTTGGCCGACTTGATTTCCTCGTCCGACAGGATCACGTACTGGTCGCCGTACTTGACGCCCTTGACGATGTCTTCCTTGTCTACTTCCTCGCCGGTTTCCTTGATCACGCGCTTGTAGCCGATCGGCTGCAGCGTCTCGCGGTGCAGCCAATCGAAGTCGACAGCCTCCGACCTGGCGGCCGTATACAAGGCGATGGGCGCATGCAGCAGGCCAAAGCTGATCGCGCCTTTCCAGAGGGTGCGGGCCATGGGGTTCTCGCGGTGGGGAAAAATTATCTGTACGACACGCAAGATGGGGTGCAAGTTCTGGGCCCGGCATGCAGCCTCCATCATGGCAACGCCGGTCACGGCTGTAGGATAATGGCCGCACTTTTTCCTCCCGCCCACATCATGATCGACGTCGTCGTCTTCTTCTTCCTGCTCGGCGTGTTCGCACGTCTCGTCAAATCGGACCTGCGGCTGCCGGAAGCGCTGTATGAAACGCTGTCGATCTACCTGCTGCTCGCGATCGGCCTGAAGGGCGGCATCGAGCTGTCCAAGCAGCCGCTTCTTGCCCTGCTGCCTCAGGTCGGCGTCACGATGCTGCTCGGTCTTGCGATACCGTTTGCGCTGTATCCGCTGTTTCGTCTGCTGCGCCTGAACGCGGCCGACAGCGCGGCGATCGGCGCCCATTACGGCTCGGTCAGCGTGGTGACCTTCGCGGTGGTGATCGCCAAGCTCAACGATGCCGCCATTCCGTACGAAGCCCATGCGCCGCTGTGGGTGGCGGTGATGGAAATGCCGGGCCTGATCGCCGGCGTGCTGCTGGCGCGCATGTTCGCGCGGAATCAGGGCGCGGGTGGCGCGCCGACCGGGTGGGGCGCGATCCTGCACGATGTGCTGATCGGCAAGAGCGTGATCCTGCTGCTCGGCGGGCTGATCATCGGCGCGGTTGCCGGCGTCGCGGGGACCGCGCCGATCGCGCCGGTGTTCATCGACCCGTTCAAGGGCGTGCTCGCGCTGTTCCTGCTGGAACTGGGCCTGGTCGCCGGCGGTCGCCTCGCCGAGGTCAGGCGCTATGGGCTGGTCGCGTTCGCGATCGGCCTGGGCGTGCCGCCGGTGCTGGCGGTGCTCGGCGCGCTGGTCGGCGTTGCGCTCGGGCTGTCGGTCGGCGGCGTGGCCATCCTCGCCACGCTGACCGCGAGCGCGAGCTACATCGCCGCGCCGACCGCGATGCGCATCGCGGTGCCGCAGGCCAACTCCGCGCTGTCGATCACGATTGCGCTGGGCATCACCTTCCCCTTCAACATTGTGTTCGGCATACCGCTCTACATCCGGCTTGCCCAGGCACTTACCGCATGAAAGCCGCCATGAAGCTCGACAAATATCCGCGCCAGCTGCTCGTCATCATCGCCGAGGCCGCGCTGGAAAAGCGCCTGATCCAGGACGTCAAGCGCTTCGGGGCGCACGGCTACACGATTTTCGACGTGCGCGGCGGCGGCACCGCCGGCGTGCGCGAAGGCATCGTGGAAGCCGACCGCACGATCCACATGGAGGTCGTGTGCGAGGAATCGGTGGCGGACACGATCGCCCACCACGTTTTGACCAACTACGCCGCGCATTACAGCGTGACGATGTATTTCGCCGACGTGCAGGTGCTGCGACCGGCGAAATACTGATCTTCGGAAAAAGAGGACACTTCATCCTCTTAACTTCGCTTTTTCAAAGTTTGCGTGTGGCATAGTATCCGCCATTGCGCCCGCGCGCGACCGATGTGGCCGTGGCAAGACGCATTCCAAAGGAGGAAACATGAAAAAGTACCTGCTCACGCTGATGATTGCCGTGGGTTCCCTGTCGATGGTGTTGCCTGAGGCGGAAGCGCGCCGCATGGGTGGTGGCGGCTCCTTCGGCAAGCAATCGAACAATGTCAGCCGTCAGGCCACGCCGCCGGCGCAGAACGCCGCCCCGGCCCAGCGCCAGGCACAACCAACCAATGCAGCCGGTGCCGGCGCCGCTGCCAACGCAGCCAAGCCCAGCATGTGGAAGGGCCTGCTCGGCGGCGCGCTGCTCGGCCTCGGCCTCGGCGCCCTGCTGTCGCATCTCGGTATCGGCGGTGCGCTCGCCAGCATCATCAGCACGATGCTGATGGTTGCGCTGTTCGCTGGCGTCGCGTTCTTCATTTACCGGATGGTCACGCGCAAGAACGGTGCGCCGGCGGCCAAGAGCGGCTTCCAGCCTGCCTTTGCTGGCGCGTCCTCGACAGCCACGCCCGAGATCGGCTCGCGTCTGCAACCCGTGCAGCCTGCCGCGTTCGAGGCACCGGCTTCCGCTTCCGGCGCCGCGGTCGACGCCAACGCCGGCACCTGGACCATGCCTGCCGACTTCGACGTGGCCGGTTTTGTCCGCAATGCCAAGACCTACTTCATCCGCCTGCAGGCCGCCTGGGACGCCGGCAACGTGAACGACATCCGCGAATTCACCTCGCCGGAAATGTTCGCCGAGCTGCGCATGCAGCTGCAGGAGCGCGGCGACTCCGCCAACCACACCGACGTCGCGCAGCTCGACGCCGAAGTGCTGGGCGTGGAGACCGTCAACGACGAGTACCTGGTCAGCGTGCGCTTCACCGGCCTGATCAAGGAAGAAGAGGGCGCGGACCTGCAATCCTTCACCGAAGTCTGGAACCTGTCCAAGCCGGTCAACGGCGGCGGCTGGGTGCTGGCGGGGATTCAGCAGGTGCAGTAAGCGTTGTAATTGCATCAGGGGAAAAGCCGGGGCGACCCGGCTTTTCTTTTATTCCCTCTTGACCTTCCCCCCATTGGAAGGGCTAGACTTCGCACTGCTCTCGACTCGTTCTCAGAAACTACTCGCCTGCGACAGGCAAACGAACAGGCTCAAATGACCCGCCGATTCCGGACCTTCCTGCTGTGCCTCCTGATGGCAGCGCTGCCCCTGCAAGGGCTGGCGGCCGTCATGAAGGCCGCTTGTGCTCCGGAGCAGCATGCCTTGCATCACGGCGCGGTGAAACATGAACAGTGTGCCGAGTGCCTGACGGCCGAAGGTTCCCAATCGGTCGACCGCTCGCATCACCACCATGCCGCCAGTCACCATGGCGCCGATGCGTCCCCTGGCTCTTCTGCGTCGTCCGGCTCCCTTTCCCTCACAGACGGCACCTGCAGCGTCTGTGCAGTCTGTCACGGCGCAGCCGTGGCGCCGCCCGTGGCCGTGCTGAATGGCTTGGCGGACCATGTCGGCCGCCTTGCTGCGCCGATGCTCGCGCCGCTGTTGGCCAGCTTCATCCCGGCTGGCCTCGAGCGACCTCCAAGATACATCTCCGCCTGATCGTCGACGGCCGGCCTTGCCGCCGGTCGCGCCCGCGTACCCCGATCCCGCATCGAGGGCGTTCCGATTCATCACGGAGGATGTTTTGTCACGTTTCCTGACTTTCCTGGCCGCGCTCGTCTGGGCGCCGCTACTCATGACCTCGCTCGCCCATGCACAGGGCGCCGAGCCGGCCGCTCGCGCCGATGCGCCGACAGCGCACGCTCCGGCGCTGCGCTACGAGTCGGCCTTTCAACACTACCGGCGTTTTTCCACCGAAACGAATCCCCCCGACCAGGTCTGGCGCGAAGCCAACCGCGTGGTCGGCGACCTGGGCGGTCATGGCGGCCATCTGGCCGAGCACCCAAGCGCTGCGAAGGCGGCCGGCGATACCACGCCGGCGATGTGCGAAAAGCATGACACGTGCAAGGACTGCGAAGGCTGCGGCGAATGCGAGATGTGCGCCGAATGCGAAATGTGTGAGGACTGCGACAAGTGCGGCGAGGAGGACGGCACGAACCAGCCTGACCACCAGCCCAAGGCGCACGGCGGGCACCAGCAACACTGATGGAGGACACGATGAATGCACCATACCCTGGCGTGCACCGGCTGCGTCCGCTGGCTGCTGCCGCAAGCGCGCTGTTCCTCGCAGGCTGCGCGACTTTTTCCGCCGATGGCGGCCTGAATGACGTTTCCAGCATGACGGCCGCGCGCGTCGGCCAGCCGGTCCAGTTCACGAAAGACGAGAAGCCGGCCCGACCACAGTCGGTCGAGACAAGGCAGGCGGTGTCACGCCTGCTGGCCGAGCCGCTCTCGCCCGAGAGCGCCGTGCAGGTCGCGCTCCTGAACAATCCGGGCCTGCGCACTTCACTTTCCGAACTTGGTGTGGCCGAGGCGGATCTGGTGCAGGCCGGACAAATGCGCAACCCCGGCTTTACCTTCGGGCGCATGCGCGACGGCGCCGATGTCGAGATCGAGCGCAGCATCGGCTTCGATGTGATCGGCCTGCTCACCATTCCGCTGCGACGCGGCATCGAGGCGCAGCGTTTCGAGCAGGCCAAGGCGCAGGCCGCCGCCGAAGCAGTGCGCATCGCCGCCCAGACGCGCCGCGCCTGGTTCAATGCGGTGGCGGCCGCGCAGACCGTCGAGTACATGGAACAGGTCGGCAGTGCGGCCGAGGCGAGCGCGGAACTGGCGCGGCGCATGGCGGCGGTGGGCAACTGGAGCCGGCTCGATCATGCACGCGAGCAGGTGTTCTACGCCGAAGCCACCGCGCAGATCGCCCGCGCGCGCCACCATGCGCGCGCCAGCCGCGAGCAGCTTGCCCGCATGATGGGCCTGTGGGGCGACCAGCTGGACTTCCGGCTGCCGAACCGCCTGCCCGATCTGCCGCAGGCGCCGCGCGGCATCGAAGACTTCGAGCGCATCGCGATGGAGCAGCGGCTGGACTTGCAGATGGCGCGCCGCGACGCCGAGGCCACCGCGCGTGCACTGGGCTTGTCGCGCCGCACCGGCTTCATCAATGTGCTGCATGCGGAACTGGCGAATGTTTCCGAGACAGGCGGCCACCGCGCACGCGGTTATGAGATCGAACTGGCGCTGCCGATCTTCGACTGGGGACAGGCGCGCAACGCGCGTGCCGAGGCGATCTACATGGGAGCGGTACACCGCACCGCCGACGTGGCGGTGCGCGCACGCTCCGAGGTGCGCGAGGCCTACTCTGCCTACCGCACGTCCTATGACCTTGCCAGGCACTATCGCGACGAAGTGGTGCCCTTGCGCCGGCTGATCTCGGAAGAGATGGTGCTGCGCTACAACGGCATGCTCGTCGGCGTGTTCGAACTGCTCGCCGATGCGCGCGTGCAGGTTGCCGCAGTCAATTCCGCTATCGAGGCGCAGCGAGATTACTGGCTCGCCCAGAGCGATCTGCACATGGCGCTGCATGGTACTGGCGGCGCCGCGC
>DATLGF010000187.1:0-2147 GCA_035540575.1 Noviherbaspirillum sp. | reverse complement strand
CTGGCGGGTCGAGCAATACTCGCTGTCGTCGTCATCCTCCCAGTTTTTCATGAACAGGCCGATCACCTCGTAACCTTGTTCCTTGAGCAACCAGGCGGACACCGAGGAATCCACGCCCCCGGACATTCCAATGACGACACGTCCTTTAGACATTCACTGCGCCAATGCTGGAAGGGTGGGTGTACAACATGGAAAGCGGCATGCGCTGCCCGGCGAGGTAGTCGTCCACGCAGCGCAGCACCAGCGGACTGCGATGGCGGTCGGCGCAGGCCAGCATTTCCTCCCGCGTCATCCAGACCGTGCGCAGGATGCCTTCGTCCAGAGGGCGGTCGAGCGCGCGACCGAGCGCGCCGGCAAAGGCGAAACGCAGATAGGTGACTTCCAGTCCGGTGCGCGAGGAGATGTAGCGCGACATATAGATGCCGACCAGGGAATCGGGAAAGAATTCGTAGGCGGCTTCCTCGAGCGTTTCCCGCGCTGCCGCCTCGGCGAGCGTCTCGTTCGGGTCGAGATGCCCTGCGGGCTGGTTGAAGCGGATGCCGTCGCTCGTTTCTTCCTCGACCAGCAGGAAGCGGCCGCGATCCTCGACGATCGCGGCAACGGTGACGGACGGTTTCCAGATTTCAGTCATGACAATTCCAGGGACTCGTGCGGCAGGGCGCTCCCACGGGGCCGACATTTTACCCCGGTAGGAAAACACCTACCGGCCACGGAAGAATTTCAACAGGCAATGGCGAGGCGCGCCGAACGCCGACTATCCTGCTGTTGGCTCGGCCGGGTATTGAGAGCGCGCAAGTCCCGCTTTGCGCTGCCCCAGCAAAAAGCAAACTGTGAACCGGTGTCCACGGATCGATTTCCGATATGCTCCGGCAATCGTCGCCGCGAGCCTGCGCACTCGGAATAAAAAAGAACGACTGTGCTAATTTTCCAAATCCATGTAAGATCGTTACAAGAACAATACTGGCGTTCCACGAACAGGAGAGGTCAATGAGAATCGGCATCCCCGCTGAAACGCGGCCCGGAGAATCACGAGTCGCAGCCACGCCGGAGACGGTGAAGAAGCTGATCGCTGGAAAACATGAGGTGCTGGTTCAGTCCGGCGCCGGCATCAGTGCGAGCGTGCCGGACGCGGCTTTCGAGGCGGCCGGCGCGCGCCTCGTGAACGCCGCGGAAGCCTTCGGCTGCGACATGGTGCTGAAGGTGCGCGCGCCGTCGGCCGACGAGCGGGCGCAGATGAAATCCGGCGCGGTCGTCATCGGCATGCTCAATCCGTTCGATGCCGACACCATCGCCGCCATGGCGGCGCAGGGCCTGACCGCGTTCGCGCTGGAGGCCGCGCCGCGCATCACGCGCGCCCAGTCGATGGACGTGCTGTCGTCTCAGGCCAACATCGCCGGCTACAAGGCGGTGATGGTCGCCGCGAATGTCTACCAGCGCTTCATGCCGATGCTGATGACCGCGGCCGGCACCGTCAAGGCCGCGCGGGTGCTGATCATGGGCGCCGGCGTGGCCGGCCTGCAGGCGATCGCCACCGCCAAGCGCCTGGGCGCGGTGATCGAGGCCTCCGACGTGCGGCCTGCCGCCAAGGAACAGGTCGAGTCGCTGGGGGCGAAGTTCATCGACGTGCCGTTCCTGACCGACGAGGAGCGCGAGATCGCGCAGGGCGTCGGCGGCTATGCGCGGCCGATGCCGGCCGACTGGATGCGGCGCCAGGCCGAACTGGTGCACGAGCGCGCGAAGCAGGCCGACATCATCATCACCACCGCGCTGATCCCGGGCCGCAAGGCGCCGGTGCTGATCGGCGAGGAAACGGTCGCGGCGATGAAGCCGGGCTCGGTGATCGTCGACATGGCGGTCGAGCAGGGCGGCAACTGCCCGCTGTCCGAACTGGGCAGGACGGTGGTCAAGCACGGCGTGACCATCGTCGGCGAACCGAATCTGGCCGCGCTGGTTGCGGCCGACGCATCCGCGCTGTATGCGCGCAACGTGCTGGACTTCCTGAAGCTGGTGTTCGACAAGGAAGGGCAGTTCGTGATCAACCGCGACGATGAAATCGTCGCCGCCACGCTGGTCTGCAGCGGTGGCGAAGTCTTACGCAAGTCTTAGTCATAGGAAACTCCCAACATGCAACGCATCATGCTGCGCGC
>DATLGF010000186.1:0-6491 GCA_035540575.1 Noviherbaspirillum sp. | reverse complement strand
GTCTTGTCGACCCCGAAGGACAGGGCGGCGCTGCCGTGGGCATGCGTCAGTTGCACATTCGCCGCGATGGCCGTGGCGTCCGGCTCGTTGGTGAACGCGAACCGAGGTGCGACTGCGCGCACGACGCCGGTGCTCTCGTCCTCCAGCGAAATGCTCTCCATGCTGAACGGGAGGATGGAATTGTTGCTGTCCACCTGTCCCGTTCCGGCGTTGTCGGCGCCGCAGCCGCTCAGCAGCAGGCAAGTTGAGAGCATCAGTGCGTTCACGGGGTGGCGCGAAGCAATGATGGAGCACGTCGGCGAGGTGAGAGAGGTGGCGAAAGTGGTACGCGTCATCGTCGTTTCCATGGCGAGATTGAGTAGTCCAGTCAAAGGACCGGGCGAATGCTACGTCGACGTTGACGTCGCGCCAATGCGACTTTGGTTTTATGTGTTGCAAACATGCGACGTGAGAATGGGATGGGCTTCTGTCCGGCAGACTTCAGTCGAAGCGCCGAGACATGATCGCGTACTTCGTTCCGTCGTACTGGGACCAGATCGCGAATATGCCTCCACTGATACCCATGGCCATCGTCGCCTCGAAGGCCATGCCTTCATTCGAGGCGCTGATCACTTGCGCGGTGCTCCAGCCGGAGGCGGCGGTATAGCGGTTCACCCATGTCACCGAATTTCCACCGAGGCTTTCGCTCCACAGCGCGAGCGCATTTCCGCTGGCATCTTTGGTGAACGACCGTAACCGGGCATATGCACCGGTGGCAGGATCGGCGTCGATCAGATCGGGCTGCGTCCATTGCCCGTCTGACGTAATCTGGCTTGACCAGACGCGATAGTGACTGCTCTGGCCGCGCGTCCACACGAGGCTCGCGTTGGCGCTCGCATCCACCGCAAGGCGCGGAGCCGTCAAGACTTGGCCGCTGGTGGTAATCGTTGCAGGCGCGCCCCATCCGGTTATGGGCGTGTAGCGTCTGTAACGCACATGGTAGCTTCCGTCATAGTGGCCCCAGGCGACCATCGCCGTGCCGTCCTCCAACATGACCGGGTGGGGATCGTGCCCGACGTCGAAGGGGCCCGGCGTTCCCCAGCCCATGCCCTGCTCGTAACGCGCCGTCCAGAGCTCCAATGTCTGGCCCGTATAGTGGTACCAGAACGCAAGCGCATTGCCGCTGCGGTCCATGGCGATGGCGGTGTCGATCGCGTTGCCTCCCCAGCCCTCGTCTATCGTCCGCGCCCCTTCCCAGCCGCCTTCCGGCGTGAACCGATTGGACCAGACCCTGTTGCGGGATCCATCCCACTGCATCCAGATCGCCATTGCAACGCCGTCAGGGTTCATGACCAGACGGGGCTTCTCGGCGCTGCCCGCGTCGTTCGTCTCGATCAGTTGTGCTGCCGACCATCCGGCGGCCTGCGTGTACCGGCTCGCCCAGATGTTGTCGTTGCCGGTGCTGGTTTGTGGCCAGACTGCCAGTCCATTTCCGTCGGCATCAAAGGCAAGCTGAACGGAATGAGGTATCCCGACCGGATCGGTCTGAATCTTTTGCTGTGCTTCCCAACCGGATGCAGGGGTGTAGCGGCGGGACCAGAGGTAGGAGTTTGGCGCCACATGCTCGACCCAGAATGCAGTGGCGCTGCCCGCTGGCCCCGCCGCGATGGCCGGAGAAAACGCAATCGACATATCGGATGCGATCGCTTCCGACTGCTTCCAGGACGCATCCGCGGTTGTAAACGTGAGCACGGCCCCGGAAGCCAATTTTTGGCCGCGCTTGCCGCCGACCTGCGACTCGACCTGAAGTGAATACCGGGTCAGCGGAAGCAGTCCGTCTACCGGCACGACAGTCAGCTGCTTGCCATCCACTGCGAAGGAAAGCGGTGCGCTGCCGTGCGCGTGGGTCAGCTTCACGTTCGCACCGTTGACGGTCCCCGGGTCGAGATCGGTGGTGAAAACCAGCTGCGGGATCGCCGTGCGCGGGACGGCGGTGCTGGCATTCTCCAAGGTCGCGCTTACCAGGCTGAGTGGGATGATCGCGCTTTCGTTGTCGTCCCCGGTAACGGCTGCATCGCCGGCGCCGCAACCCGCAATGAGGAGGGCGGCGGCGGCGACGAGCGCGGCCAGCGGAGCGCGGACGTGGGTGCGGTCGAGGAGATGGGAGGGTAAAGCGGGGTGTGTGATTCGTTTCATATCGAGGGCCATGCAGTGTCCGGGCTCGTCCTGCAATATCGGAGCGGCCAGCGGCGAGCCGCATGCTAGTCGTGAAGTGTTGCATTGGCAATGCGACTTTCGTCGTAGACGTTGCGTCTGCGCACGGCGCCGATGGATACTGAGGCTTGTGCCCGCAGTCGCCGCCTCCTCCCGCAACCGCACGAAGAAACAGCCGTGACAACCGTCCTGATCGTCGATGACCATCCCCTGGTGCGCAGTGCGCTGATCCAACAGGTGTACTCCCTGCTGCCGGCTGCGACCGTGCTGACGGCCGGCACCGTCGAGCTGGCACGGCGCACCGCAAGCCTCGCCTCATCGATTGACCTCGTCATCCTCGACTTGAACCTGCCCGATGAAAACGGCCTGTCATTGCTGTGCCATTGGGGGCGGACGATGCCGGATGTTCCGGTGATCGTCGTAAGCGGTGAATCCGAGGATCGGCGCATAGGAGAGGCGCGCGCGGCCGGCGCCAGGGCGTTCGTGGCCAAGAATGCGTCCGAAGCGTCGTTGCGCCTCGCGATTGCCGAGGTCTTGCAGTTGCCCGTGGCGCCGGAAGCCGCCCGTGCTGCAACGGCATTCGATGCGCTGACGGCCAGGCAGCAGCAGGTGTTGCGGGCGCTGGTCGCCGGCAAGAGCAATCTTGATATCGCCAATCAGCTGAGCATCTCGGAGCCGACGGTCAAGGTCCATCTGACCGCCATTTTCCGTAGGCTGGGCGTGGTCAGCCGGACCCAGGCGGTGCTGGCGGCGCGCGCTGCGGGCTGGTGAGCACGGCGTCGCCGCCGCGCCAGCCGGTCATGCGGCCGCGGCGGGGCGGCCGACCGGCGTGTCGGAGAAAAGCGTTGCCAGGTGGCGTGCAAGCGCATCCGCTTGCAGCGGCTTGTGCAGCACCGGCAATCCGGCCGAGTACGCAGCGCGCAGCCGGGCGGGGGCGGTTTCACCGGTGATCAGAATCGCGGGTATATCCTCTGCGAACTCGTCACGGATCTGCGCGACGGCATGCAGTCCGTCGCTCGGCGCGCCGGGCGGGCCGGAGTTCAGGTGCAGATCGCTGACGATCAGGTCCGGACGCCTGGTAAGCGGCGCAAGGGCCGCCAGCAAGGCATCCAGGCTGCTCGCGCCATAGACCTGCGCGCCCCAGGCTTCCAGCAGGCCGGTCAATGCGCGGACGATTGCGGGGTCGTCATCGAGCACGACGATAAGCTTTCCGGCCAAGGCCATCGGCTGAACGATCTCGCCCCCGTCGGCGCCGGCGCGCGGGCCTGCGGCCGCCTCGATCGTGAGACGAAAGCGCGACCCGCGGCCGACGCGCGAGACGACATCGATCCCGCAGTCGAGCAGCGGGCACAGCCGCTTGACGATCGCCAGCCCGAGCCCGAGTCCCTGATGCCGTTCTTGCGCCTGCGTTTCCAGCTGAACAAACTCGTCGAAGATATCGTCGAGCCGCTGTGCCGGAATGCCGGGGCCGGTATCGACGACGTCGAAGCGGATGCGCGGGCCGTGCGCGCGCACCGCCAGCAACACGCCGCCCGTGTCCGTGTAGCGGATCGCGTTCTGCAGCAGGTTGCGCACGATCCGCTCGAGGAGCTGGCTGTCGGTCATGACGTACGCCTGCTCGAGCGCGGGTGACATGCGGAAGCGGAATGACAGGCCCTTGGGCAAGGCAACGACCTGGTGTTCGGCGACGATACGCCGCGCGAACGGCGCGATCGCGACCGGCACTGGTTGAGGCTGAAGGATGCCGGCGTCGAGGCGGGACACGTCAAGGATGGAAGCGAACAGGTCACCCGTGGCGGCGACGCAGGCTTCCATCTCGCCCACCGTGCGCCGCGCCGGGGCGGAGAGCTCCATGCGGCCCAGCGACGCAAGGAACAGGCCGAGTGCGTGCACCGGCTGGCGCAGGTCGTGGCTGGCCGCCGCGAGAAACCGCGACTTGGCAAGACTGGCCTGCTCCAGGATCACCGATTTCTTTCTCAGTTCCTCGGCCAGCGCGGCGTTCTGATGCTTGAGAGCGATCGCGTTCGTCAGCGAACGCGAGAGCAACCGTGCGAACAGGATCGACGTCGTCACGTAAAGCAAGGTGCTGAAGACCATGTAGGCGCGCCATTCCGGCGCGACCACCGTAAGCTGGCCGATCAGGGCTCCGACCGCCATCGGCGCCAAGTACGAAATGAAAGTGGGAAGGTGGACCGCATACGAGTACACCCCGGCGGTCACCATGCCCATCAACAGCAGAAGCAGGATGGTCTGGTGCTGGACGCTGTCCGGAACGAACATGATCGCGCCGCCTACTCCCCAACCGAAGCCGCCCGCAAATGCCGAGAGCTGAAACCAGCGCAGCCAGCGCTCGTCGTTCTTCTCGGCGTCCGGGCAACGGGCATAGCGCCAGGACAGGCCAGCCCGTGCGAAGGCAATCAGCAAGGTCGTAGCCACCCAGATCAGGATGCTGGACTGCGTTGCATGTTCCCGCAGGATGGCGCAGGCGCCCAGTGTGGCAATGACGCTGCCGCAATAGCCGATCGGGGCGCTGGCGTAAAGTTGGGTGATCTGGTCGGCGCGTACGGAAGCCGGACGCACGTTCACGGGGGGCGTTGGCATAGAGGAGGGCAAGCCGGAACTCACGGGCGCCGGGGCGGCAGCGCCCGACCGGTCACCGGGCGATGGTGCGGGCGCTGTCCTGTCGCGGCTCAGCGCGCGGCTTCCACCATCTTCTCCAGCTTCACGGCGTCCGCGCAGAACAGGCGGATGCCCTCGGCCAGCTTCTCGGTGCCCATCGCATCCTCATTGAGCATGAAGCGGAAGCTCTTCTCGTCCAGCGTCAGCTTGTGGGTATCGGCCGCGTGCGCTGATTCCGGGCTCAGCTTGCGCTCGACGGGGGCGTCGCTGTCGGCCAGTTTCTGCAGCAGTTCCGGGCTGATCGTCAGCAGGTCGCATCCGGCCAGTTCGGTGATCTGGCCGGTGTTCCGGAAGCTGGCGCCCATCACTTCGGTGTTGTAGCCGAACTTGCGGTAGTAGTTGTAGATGCGCTGCACCGACTGCACGCCGGGATCGTCGGCGCCGCTGTATTCCTGGCCGGTGGACTTCTTGTACCAGTCGTAGATGCGGCCGACGAAAGGTGAGATCAGCTGCACGCGCGCCTCGGCACAGGCGACCGCCTGCGGCATCGCGAACAGGAGCGTCATGTTGCAGCGTATGCCTTCCTTCTCGAGCACCTCGGCGGCGCGAATGCCTTCCCAGGTGGAGGCGATCTTGATCAGCACGCGCTCGCGCGCGACGCCGGCGGCTTCATAGAGCGCGATCAGTGCGCGGCCCTTGTCGATCGTGCCCTTGGTGTCGAAGGACAGTCGGGCGTCGGTTTCGGTGGAGACACGGCCGGGGATGATGTTAAGGATCTCGATGCCGAAGGCGACGATCAGGCGGTCGATCACTTCCTCGGTCGCGGCGCCGCGGTTGTCGCGTACCGCCTTCTCCAGCAGCGGTCGGTATTCATCCTTCTGGACGGCCTTCAGGATCAGCGAGGGATTGGTGGTGGCGTCGCGCGGGGCGAAGGCCTTGATCGACTGGAAATCGCCGGTGTCGGCAACGATGGTCGTGTACTGCTTCAGTTGTTCGAGCTGGTTCATGGCGCGGCTGGCGGTGGAAAAACACCGGAATGATACCCGGACGATGACGACGCAGTTTGATTTGCTAGACCTTCGGTGGATGGCGCAGGAAGGAATCGAACTGCATGTCGAGCTTCTGCAGCGCCTTTTGTGCGTTTTGCATCTTCTTGCGGAACTCAGGTCCGCGTTTGAGCGCCAGGCCGACCGCGAGGATGTCGATCACGACCAGGTGCGCAAGCCGCGCCGAGATCGGCGTGTAGGGGTCGATGTTGAAGCTCAGGTCGATCGGCACGAGCACCGTTGCCGCATCGGCAAGCGGGGTGCCGCTCGGGGACAGCGCAATCACATCGGCGCCGACCTTGCGCGCCAGTTGCACGCTGTGCAACAGCGTGGTGTTGTTGCCGCGCTGGGAGATCGCCACCACCGCATCGCCCTTGGTCAGCAGCGCCGCCGACACCGCATGGATGTGCGGGTCCGCATAAGCGACGGTCGGAATGCCGGAACGGAAGAACTTGTGCTGGGCGTCGGCTGCGACGATGCCGGAGGTGCCCTGGCCCCAGAATTCGATCTTGTTCGCGCGCGCGAGCACATTGAGCGCCTTTTCGATTGCGAGCGGATTGAGGTTGTTGCGCAGGTCGAGCAGCGCATTGATCGAGCGGCTGCAGATCTTGTTGACCAGGTCGGCGGCGAGGT
>DATLGF010000185.1:0-2241 GCA_035540575.1 Noviherbaspirillum sp. | reverse complement strand
GGTTCGGCATCAGTGACATCTTCATCGCGGCGGCCGTATTCGGCATTCTCGGCCCGATCTTCTTCGCCATCGACAACCGCCACACGGCCTGGCTGGAGCGCCAGGCCCGGGCCGAGCCGGCAGTGCTCGAGGCCTGCGCCGAAATCGCGGCGGCCGCGCGCAGCCCTTACGCGGGAGCCGTGAAAGAGCAGTGCCTGATCAAGTTCGACCGCAGTCACGCGCGCTCGGGCGCCGCGTCGTCCTGAAGCGCGCAGACATGCGCGCTGCCCGTTTGCCGGTCGATGCGCTTGCCGTATTCCACGCGCGCTTCGGGAGGCAGTGAGACGCCGTTCCTGATCGCGGTCAGTTCGGCGAGGATGGAGATCGCGATCTCGGCCGGCGTGCGGCTGCCGATATAGAGGCCGACCGGACCGCGCAACCGGCCGATCTGTGCGTCGCTGAGATCGAACAGCTTCAGGCGTTCGCGCCGCCTCGCGTTGTTCAGGCGCGAACCGATCGCGCCGACATAGAACGCGTCGGACCTGAGCGCCTCCATCAATGCGAGGTCGTCGAGCTTGGGATCGTGGGTGAGCGCGACCACCGCGCAGCGCGCGTCCAGCCGCATTTCCGTCACCAGATCGTCCGGCATCGCATGCACCAGGCGCGCCCCGGGCACATCCCATCCCTCGCGGTACTCCTCGCGCGGATCGCAGACCGTGACCTGGTAGTCCATGCCCAGCGCGACCTGGGCGAGAAATGCCGAGAGCTGGCCGGCGCCGATGATCAACAGGCGCCACGGCGGTCCGTGCACGGTGGTGAGCGCCGTCTCGGTCAGCCGGAGCACCGTGCCGGGGGCGGCGCTTTCGAGTTCGACGGCGCCGGTGGACAGATCGAGCCGGCGCGCGACCAGCTGGTGACGCGCCAGCAGTTGCAGCAGCGTTTCGATCCGGCTCTTCGGTGACAGCGGTTCGAGCGCCAGCTCGATGGTGCCGCCGCACGGCAGTCCGAAGCGATGCGCCTCGTCGGCGCTGATGCCGTACCGCTGAATCTGCGGGCGGGCGACGAACACGCCCTCGCTGCGCACGCGCGCGATCAGGTCGTCCTCGATGCAGCCGCCGGATACCGAACCGACGACACGGCCGTCGTCGCGGATCGCCAGCATCGCGCCTTCCGGACGCGGGCTCGAGCCCCAGGTGCGCACCACGGTGACCAGCATTGCGCTGCGCCCGGCCCGAAGCCAGTCCGCGCAGGACTTCAGTACTTGGAGGTCGACACTATCCATTCATTCGCAGGCAACCGCCGCGGCGCGGGCGCTCACCGTTCTTCGTCATCCAGTTGTTCGAACATGATCTTCATCCGCGCGCGGTGAGCGGAGCGGATGTGGGCGCGGCTCAGTTCCTCGGCCGCGTCGGCGTCGTGGCGTTCGATCGCGCCCACCAGGGCGTTGTGCTCTTCATACGCGGTGCCGGCGCGGCCCGGCAGCGCCAGCGTCGTCGGCCCGAGCAGCGCCAGCGATTCCTGCAGCAGGCTCAGGGTCTTGAGCAGGTAGCGGTTGTGGGCGGCGCGATACAGCGTCTCGTGAAACATCCGGTTGTTGCGCGCCAGCTTGACCGGATCGTCGAGCTGGCGGTCGCGCTCGGCGATCTCGCGCAGCATCGCGATCTCCACATCCGACGCATGCCGCGCCGCCAGGCGGGCGGCCGTGCCTTCCAGCACCTCGCGCATGAAGTAGAGCTCCGACACCATGCTGTGGTCGAGCTCCGCAATGATCATGCCGCGCCGCGGCTCGTGCACCACCAGGCCTTCGGTCTGCAGCCGGTTCAGCGCTTCACGCACCGGCGTGCGGCTGCTGCCCAGCCATTCGGCCAGCTCGACTTCGCGCAGGCGCGTGCCCGGGCGCAGCGCGCCGCTCTGGATCGCCTCGCGCATCTTCTGGTACGCCTCCTCCCCGCGCGACAGGGAGCCGTTCTCGTTGTCCGGTGCGACGGCGCGCAGCGTTCTGCTTGTTGTTTTCATGCTTGTCGGAGTGGCAGGTGGATGGTGCGCGGATTGTAACCGTTTCAGATCGCGAAAAACGGGCCTTGGAAGACAGTGTAGACCCTTTGCGCACAAACGTATACATTTGCTACCGATGTTTGTACACTGGTGCATACAACGTTATGCAAACGAATGTGCACTAGATCATGCAGAAGGTGGGGAGGCCCGGTTCGCGCGCAGCGGAGGGCCGTTGCTGCCGACGTGCGACACCCTGAGGTGATGAAT
>DATLGF010000184.1:0-4539 GCA_035540575.1 Noviherbaspirillum sp. | reverse complement strand
GCAGGTCCACATAGTGGGCGGCGCGCATCCAGGTCTGGGCGAGCCGCGTGAAGGTGTCGCGCACGACCCCGCGCGGCATCGGGACCGCCTGCGGCCGCCCGCGCTCGCGCAACAGCAGGAAGGTCGGCACGCTGGCCAGCGCAAAGAAGGCGGCGGTGATCAGCATCGTCACCGGAACGAACTGGCTGGCTTCATGACCGCGTTCGCTGGCCCAGGTGATGTAGGCCAGACAGGCAACCAGCGCCGCCAACCCGCCGAAGTAGCCGATGCTCCAGCCCCAGCCGGACAGCTTGCCCTGGCTGTCGGCCGGACCGAGTTCGGGGAGGAAGGACGCGATCAGGTTCTCGCCGAGGCCGAAGAACAGGCTGGAGAGCACCAGCATCGCGACTGTGAAGGCGAGCGCCCCCGGCTGGGCGAAGTAGAGCGCCGCGGTGGTCAGCACGCAACCGGCGGTCGAGCACAGCAGCACTGCCTTCTTGCGCGCGCGCAGGTCGGCATAGGCGCCGATCACCGGCCCGATCAGGATCAACCCGAGATGCGACACCGCCAGCGACGCGGTCCAGGCAAAGGTGGCCCAGGCCGCATCGCCGGCCACGACCGCAACGAAATAGGCATTGAAGACGGCGGTGATCACCACCGTGGTGTAGCTGGAATTGGCGACGTCGTACATCGCCCAGCCCCAGACCTCGCGACGGCTCACGCCGGGCGACAGTGCGCTGGCTGGCGGTGGCTGCTCTCGGTGCGTCATCTGCTGTTGCTCCTTCATGGTCGGTTCGAATGCGGCACGCACCGCTTGTAGTTGCGCGAACGATACGAATATTTACAAAGTATGGGTTTCTCTCAGGCAAGATTGTGTAACAATGATTGCCCGCCTGGGGCCCCGGTACCGGATTACGTGTTGCCTTAGAGTCATTATGTCAGACCAGACCCCGCCCACCGCAGAAGTGATCGACGAGATCTCCCGTGCCCGGATCATGGACGAACTGGTCGACGTCGCCGCCGCGCTTGCCAGCGCCCAGTTGGACGGCCTCACCAGCCGCATCGCCCAGGCCCTGCAGGAGCGCGAAGGCAGCTGCGCCGACCCGGCGCTGGCCAAGCTGCATGCCAACGCCGCGGCCCTGTTGCGGAAGAACCGCTACCCGTTTTCCTACGTCACCGTGGAGCGCCTGCGCGCGGTGCTGCAGCACGAGCTGCTCGCGGCGTCGCGCGGGCTGACCACTAGCGGCGACACCAGCGGCGCGCTCAAGGCGCTGCCGCCCGAGATCGAGATCGACAAGACGCTGTGCCTGCGCAAGGCCGGCCTGAAGATCGACGCCGCCCACGACGAGCGGCTTGCCCCGCTGGCGCTGCGGCTGGCCCACCTGTTCGGCCGCGCCGATCTGGCCCCCGCGCCGAACCCGTTCCGCGCCCAGATCTTCCTGGACGTGCTGCATGACGCATGGTGCGAGTTCCATCCGGACACTGCGGCACACGGCCTGCTGTACCCGCTGCTGGGCGAACTCCTCGGCCTCGATCCGGCGCCGATCCTGCACGGCGTGAACATGGCGCTGGTCAAGCACGGTGTGCTGCCGCGCCTGCAGATCGTGCCTGCCGCTGCCGTGCCCGCTGTTGCGGCCGACGCGCTGACCGCGCATCTGCGCGTGCTGCTCGGCCATGCCCCCGGCCAGGCCGCCATGACCCTGCTCGAGCCGCATGCGCTCGGGCGCACCAGCCTGCTGACCTATCTGGACTCGCTGCAGCACAACCTGTTCGACCAGCATCTGGCGGCATGCGGCGCCGAAGGTCCGAAGAATGCCTCGGTTCTCACCCACATCCGCCGCCATGCGCCGGCAGGCAGTCTCGACCAGGCGGACGAGGCGGTGCTCGACCTGCTTGCCGCTGTGTTCGGCAGCGTGCTGCGCCAGGCCGAGATCGCGCTGGAGCTGCGCATAGCGATCGCGTCGCTCCAGCTGCCGATGTTCAAGGCCGCGCTGGCCGACCATGCGTTCTTTTTCCGGCCGGACCAGCCGGCGCGCCGCAGCATCGAGCTGCTGGCCGAGGTGGCGCTGGGCTGGGATCCGGAGAAAGGCCATACCGATCCGGTATTCGTGGCGGTCAGGCGCAATGTCGAACGCATCCGGCGCGGCGTCGCCGAACGCAGCAGCGTGTTCAACGACGCCGTCTGGGACCTGGAATCCTTCATCCGCCGCGACCTGACCGCCGCCGACCAGATCCTTGCCGCACCCATTGCGGACTCGCTGCGCGAAGAAAAGCAGCGCGGCGCGGAAAAGGCGGCGCGCACCGAGGTTGCGCTGCGCGTGGGCAAGGGCGAGGTGGTGGCCTTCGTCGAAACCTTCCTGGAGGACCGCTGGGTGCCGGTGCTCACGCTTGCGTACGGCGAGCAGGACGCGCATCCGGACGGCGTGAAGGACGCGCTCAAGACCATGGACGACCTGGTGTGGAGCGTCAAGCCCAAGCTCACTGCGATCGAACGGCGGCAACTGCTGGCGCTGCTGCCCGGCATGGTGGCCGCGCTCAACCGCTGGCTGGACCGGGTCCAATGGACCGGAGCCGAACGCGCGCAATTCTTCGCGGAACTGGCGCAATCCCATGCGTCGCTGGTGCGCGCCCCGCTCGAGACCTCGCCGCAACGGCAGGTTCAGCTCGCGCTTGAAGCGGCCCAGCGCGCCGCCGAACGGCGGCGCCAGAGGCAGGCGCAGCAGCCGCCGCGGCGCGAGCCGGACATGTTCGACCGGGCCGTGCACCGGCTCGAGCGCGGCGCCTGGATCGAGTTCGCCGGCCCGGGTGCGCCGCGCCGCCTGAGGCTGGCCTGGGTGAGCCCGATGCGCTCGATGTTCGTGTTCGCCACCCGGGAACGCCAGTACGCGCAAAGCCTGACGGACGAGGCGCTGGCCGCGGCGCTGCGCGAGGAGCGCGCGCGCATCATCGAATCGGCCGGACTGGTGCGGCGCGCGCTGTGCGGCGCGCTCGGCCTGCCGGCCAACGAGGACGAGCAGCAGTCGGCGGCCTGAGCGGCCGCAAGTCAGGCAGGCATTCCCGCGAACGTCGCGCCTGCGGCATTGCCAAACGCACATTCCCGTTCCGGTGCGTCCGCCCTGCCATGTCCGAATCCGATGCCGACCGGCTGAGTCGCTTTGCGTTCGCAAAGGACCGTCTGCAGATTCTCCACCGCCTCGAACGGGCGCTGGAGGCACCGATGATCATCCTGGGCGGCGTCTGGCTGATCCTGATGGTGCTCGAACTCGGCTGGTCGCTGGCGCCGGGCGGCGCGCGCCTGGTCAATGCGATCTGGATCATCTTCATTCTCGACTTCCTGCTGCGCTTTTCGCTCGCCCCGCGCAAGCTTGCGTACCTGCGCCGCAACTGGCTGACGGCGATCGCCTTGGTGCTGCCGGCAGTGCGCACCCTGCGCATGCTGCGGATGTTGCGCCTGCTGCGCGGGCTGCGTCTGGTGCGCATCGTGAGTTCGGTGAACCGCAGCATGAAGGCGCTCGGCAAGACCATGCGGCGACGCGGGTTCGGCTATGTGGTGGCGCTGACGGTCATCGTCACGCTCGCCGGCGCGGCCGGGATGCTGAACTTCGAACGCCAGGTACCGCACGAAGCGGGGCTGCACGACTTCTGGAGCGCGCTGTGGTGGACGGCGATGATGATGACCACCATGGGAAGCGAATACTGGCCGCGCACGCCCGAAGGGCGGGCGCTGGGGCTGTTTCTTGCAGTGTATGCATTCGCGGTGTTCGGCTATGTCACGGGCACCATCGCCACCTACTTCATCGGCCGTGACGCGGAGGAAGAACGCAGCAGCGCGAGCAAGGACGGCATCGCGGCATTGCAGGCGGAGATCCGCGCCCTGCGCGAGGAGGTGCGTTCGCTGCGCGCCAGGGACTGAAGCGGCGCGCGGCTCAGGCGCGCCGCGCCTGGCGGCCGTAGTTGCCCAGCAGCTCGGCCAGCCGGGCGGTGTCGACCGGCTTGACGAGGTGGAAGTCGAAACCGGCCTCGCGCGAACGCTCGCGGTCTTCGGCCTGGCCGTAGCCGGTGACGGCGATCAGCAGCGCGTGCCGCGTGGCCGGCATCGCCCGCAGCCGCCGCGCCAGCGTGTAGCCGTCCATGTCGGGCAGGCCGATATCGAGCAGCAGCACGTCCGGCGCCTCGCCGGCCGCCCGTTCCAGCGCGCGCCGCGCGTCGTACTCGACCGTCGTGAGATAACCCATGCTTTCCAGCAGCATCGCCAGGCTGAGCGCGGCGTCGGCATTGTCGTCGACGACCATCACCCGCAGCGTGCCGTCGCCGTGCGCGCTGCTTGCCGCAGGGCGCATCGCGGCCTCCTGTGCCTCGCCCAGGCGCGGCAGATGCACGATGAATTCGCTGCCCTTGCCGGGCCCCTCGCTGTGCGCCTCCACGTGTCCTCCGTGCAGGGCCGTCAGGCTGCGCACCAGCGTCAGCCCCAGTCCCAGCCCTCCCTGCGAGCGGTCGGGCGAGCGCTCGCAGGGAGGGCTGGGACTGGGGCTGACGCTGGTGCGCAGCCTGACGGCCCTG
>DATLGF010000183.1:0-3142 GCA_035540575.1 Noviherbaspirillum sp. | reverse complement strand
CTCTTAGGGGTCTACCAGCACTTCTATGAAGACAACGCGTTCGGAGACAGCGGTTTCGGCACCCATTACGTGGTCATCGCTTGCGCTGCCGAGCTTGCAGCCGGCACGACGCTGAAGGCCGATGCCCAGCACGCCCGTCTGCAGTGGTGGGATGTTCCGGCACTGGTGGCAAGCAGCGACGTGCACGCGAACACCAAGGCCTACTTCATGCCGGCCCGGTGGCCGGCAGCCCTTCCGGCCGATCCCGGCCGTCACTGATCCGATTCGCGGAACTCCCCCTTTCCCCCTTCGTCTACCCCTCATTGACAACTTGCCGTAGTTGCAACGGCGCGGCCAGCCGCGCGCGCACCGCCATGCCGCGGCCCGATGGAGGAAGACAATGCGACGCAAGCTGTCCGATGCGGTGGTCGTCCTGACCGGCGCATCCAGCGGGATCGGCCGCGCGACCGCCCAGCATTTCGCGGACAAGGGGGCGACCCTCGTACTCGCCGCGCGCGATGCTTCGGCGCTCGAGGAGACCGCGCGCGAATGCCGCGAGCGCGGTGCCACCGCGCTCGCCGTAACGACCGACGTATCCCGGGAACAGGAAGTCAATGCGCTGGCGCAACGCGCTCTCGACTCCTTCGGTCGCATCGACATCTGGATCAACAACGCTGCCGTGTGCGCATTCGGGCGCATCGACGAAGTGCCGATCGATGTGATCCACCGCGTGATCGAAACCAATCTGATGGGCTACGTCTACGGCACCCGCGCGGCGCTGGCGCACATGCGCCCGCGCGGGCGCGGCACCATCATCTTCATCGATTCCATCGTCACGTCCTCCCCGCAGCCTTACACCGGGGCCTATGTGATCAGCAAGGCCGGCATCCGTTCGCTGTCGGACTGCCTGCGCATGGAACTGCTGCTGGAGGACAACCCGGACATCGACATCTGCAGCATCATGCCGGAGTCGATCGACACGCCGCTGTTCCATCAGGCCGCAAACTACACCGGCCGCGCGATCCAGACGCTGCGACCATTGCATTCGCCGCACACGGTGGCGCGCGAGATCGTACGCATGGCGGAGCGTCCGCGCCGCACCGCGTTCGCCGGCACGACGGCGCGCTGGATTGCCGCCCTGCACACGATGGTGCCTTGGATCTATGAGCGCTTCGTTGCCCGTCATATCTACCGCAACCTGTTGATGGACAAGCCCGCCCCGCCGACCGAGGGCAACCTCTACCATCCGATGCCCGAGCACACGTCGGTGACCGGAGGGTGGCGCGAACACCACGGGACTTCGATCGGCAAACTCGCGCTCGCAGGCGCGGCGCTGGCCATCCCGGTCGCTCTGTGGGGACTGGCCAACCGCACCCGGCACCTGCCGCCGGCACGCGGACTGCCGCATCCCCGCCGCTATGTGGAGCAACGCTGAGATGAACGACAGAAACACCAAATTGATCTGGGCCGCAGGAGCCCTCGGCCTGGTCGGCGGCGCCTTCGCGGCAAACCGCATCGCCTCCGCCCGCTCCCGCGCCCATCCCGGCCACAGGGACCGGGCCGAGCGCGAGATGCTGCCGAAGGCGAGCGTACTCGACTCCCTGGCCACCTTCATGGACGTCTTCCTGCCCAACATTGCCAAGGGCGTGATCATGCGGCGCCCCAAGGTGGTCGCGATGTCCGAGCACATGGATCTGGACCGGCGCGCGATACGCCGCCTGCAGAAGCTGCGAAAGCGCTACGGCAGCGGGCCGATCATGCTGCGTATTCCGGTGCGCAACCAGGCGGTGCTGGTGGAACCGGCCCATGTCCAGCGTGTGCTGGCCGGCTCTCCCGAGCCGTTCGCCACGGCCAGCAGCGAAAAATGGGCCGCGCTGTCGCACTTCGAGCCCAAGGGCGCGTTGATCAGCAGCGGCACGGAACGCACCGTGCGCCGGCGCTTCAACGAAGAGGTGCTGGATCACGAGCGCGACGTGCACCGGATGGTGGAGAGTTTCATGCCGATGGTCGAGGAAGAAGCCGCGCGGATCATGGAAGCCGCACGGCAGCACGGCGAGCTGAGCTGGCAGGAGTTCAAGGAAGGCTGGTTCCGGCTCGTGCGGCGCGTGGTGTTCGGCAATGTGGCCGCCGAGGATCACGAGTTCAACGACATGACGGTCGAACTGCGCAGCGCGGCCAACTGGGCGTTCCTGCGCCCCGCGAAGAAGGACCTGCAGCAGCGGTTCTGGGCGCGTATCAGGCACTACCTGGATAACGCCGCGCCGGAGAGCCTGGCCGGACTGATCGCGCGCACGCCGCACTCGAGCGAAGCGCACCCGGATCAGCAGATCCCTCAATGGCTGTTCGCCTTCGATCCGGCCGGCATGGCGACCTTCCGCGCGCTCGCCCTGCTCGCCTCGCATCCCGGGGCCGCCGCGCGCGCACAGGAGGAAATCCGCACGAACGCGAACCGGCAGAACCTCGGCTACCTGCGCGCCTGCGTGCTCGAATCCCTGCGCCTGTGGCCGACCACGCCGCTGATCCTGCGCCAGACCACCGAGGAAACGCGCTGGGAGAACGGGACGATGCCGGCCCGAACCGGCGTCACGATACTCGCCCCATTTTTCCATCGGGACGACCAGCGCCTGCCGTTCGCAGACAGGTTCACGCCGGAACTCTGGCAGGGCGAACGCTCCGACCGCGACTGGCCCCTGGTGCCATTCAGCGGCGGCCCTGCGATCTGCCCGGCGCGCAACCTCGTGCTGCTGCTCTCCAGTGCGATGCTCGCGTCGCTGCTCGAAGGACGCGAGTTCCGCCTCGAGCCGCCCGAGCGCATGGATCCGAGGAAGCTGCAATCGACGCTGGACAACTACTCGCTGCGCTTTTCATTCCGCGAGGAGAGACGGGCAGAAGCGCCACCGGTGCAGGCTCAGGCCCAGCCCGAGGGACAGACCTTGCATTGAAACGGGGATCGGTGCGGGTGAACGCGCAGTTTTGTCGCTATGTTCTCGGGCGAAATCAGCGACGCGCCGAGTGGCCGCCGTCACAAGCGCAGGGTTCGGCTTGCGTTTGGCGATACCCCCGTCCTGTCGTTCCCGCGCAGGCGGGAACCCAGCTCCACCGCATGCAAATGCGCAATCTCCGGCACCCGATGCAGACCCGCTCTCACCGCGCTACCATGACG
>DATLGF010000182.1:0-4125 GCA_035540575.1 Noviherbaspirillum sp. | reverse complement strand
GCGCCCGGATGCAGCGGCGCGGAGTTGCCGTCCTGGATCATCTTCTTCGGATCCAGGTTCGCGAACGCCGGGTGCAGCTTCTTGAACTCGTCGAAGTTCTCGAACACCGCGCGCACCAGTTCGTACACGGTCGCTTCCGGCACCTTGGCCGAAGTCACGAAGGTCGCCAGCACGCCATAGGTGCGGGTCGGGTTCGGATGGCCGGCATACAGGCCGCCCGGGATTTCCGCATACGCGTAGAACGGCGCATCCTTGACCAGCTTGTCGACCGCCGGACCGGTCAGCGGCACCAGGCGTGCGCCGCAGGTCGTGATCGGGTCCTGGATGTTGGCCGCCGGATGGCCGACGCCGTACAGGAAGCCGTCGATCTTGTTGTCGCACAGCGCCGGGCCGTGCTCGTCAGGACGCAGCTCGGCGGCCAGGCTGAAGTCGCTCATCTTCCAGCCCATCGCCGACAGCAGTTCCTCGGCCGACGCGCGCGTGCCCGAACCGGGGTTGCCGACGTTGAAGCGGCGGCCCTTGAAGTCTTCGAACTTCTGGATGTTGGCTTCCTTGCGCGCGACCACCGTGAACGGCTCCGGATGCAGCGAGAACACCGCGCGCAGGTCGCCGAACGCGCCGTCGCGCTCGAATACCTTGGACCCCTTGTGCGCGTGGTATTGCCAGTCGGACTGGGCGACGCCGAAATCGAGCTCGCCGGCCCGGATGGTGTTGATGTTGACCACCGAGCCGCCGGTCGATTCCACCGAGCAGCGGATGCCGTGGCGCGAGCGTTCCTTGTTCACCAGCCGGCAGATCGCGCCGCCGGCCGCGTAATACACGCCGGTCACGCCGCCGGTGCCGATCGTCATGAAGCGCTGCTGCGCCGCGGCATTCGGCACGGCCGCCACCATCAGCGAGGTGGCCGCCAGCGCCATCAGGGTCTTGGAAATGCGCATGGTTTCTTTCTCCGTTATGTAGATATTGGACCGCTGTTCAGCCTGGGGACCCGGCTGCCGGCAGGACGTCGCAGATGGCCTGCGCCGTCTTGTCCGCCAGTTCCACAAGCTGGTCATCGGTCATGGTGAACGGCGGAGCGAGCAGGACGTGGTCGCCGTATTCGCCGTCGATGGTGCCGCCCATGGGGTAGCAGAGCAGCCCCCTGGACATGGCAGCATTCTTGATGCGGGCATGCACGCGTTGCGCCGGATCGAGCGGCGCCCGCGTAGCGCGGTCGGCCACCAGTTCGATGCCGCGAAACAGCCCGCGGCCGCGCAAGTCGCCCACATTCGGATGGTCACCCAGGCGCTCGCGCAAGAGCGCGTGCAGGCGCTCGCCCTGCGTGCGTACGCGCGCCAGCAAGCCCTCCTCCCGGATCACGCGCTGGACGGCGAGCGCCGCCGCGCAGGCGACCGGATGGCCGAGGTAGGTATGGCCGTGCTGGAAGAAGCCGGAGCCTTCGCGGATGGCATCGACGATGCGCTGGTTGACCAGCACCGCGCCGATCGGCTGATACCCCGCGCCCAGTCCCTTGGCAATGGTCTGGAGGTCCGGACGAACGCCTTCCTGCTCGCACGCATGCAGGGTGCCGGTGCGCCCCATTCCGCACATCACCTCATCGAGAATGAGGAGTACGTCGTGGCGGTCGCAGATTTCGCGGATGCGCTGGAAATACCCCGGCGCCGCAGTCACTGCTCCCATCGTCGCGCCCACCACCGGTTCGGCGATGAAGGCGGCAACGCGTTCCGGCCCCAGTCGCAGGATCTCCGCTTCCAGGGCATCGGCCATGCGCTGGCCATATTGTTCCAGGCTTTCATCCGGGCGTTGACCGCGATACGGGTAGCACTCCGGTATGTGGCTCATGTCCGGCAGCAGCGCGGCGAATTGGCGCCTGCGCCAGCGGTTGCCGCCCGCGGCGAGGGCGCCGATGGTATTGCCGTGGTAGCTCTGCCAGCGCGCGATGATGTGGTTCTTCTGCGGCCGGCCGGTTTCACCGAAATACTGCACCGCCATCTTGAGCGCGGCCTCGACCGCTTCGGAGCCGCCGGAGACGAAATAGACATGGGAGAGCCCCGCGGCGGCGTGGGCAATGAGGTCATCCGCCAGCGCTTCGGCCGGTTCGCTGGTGAAGAACGAGGTATGCGCGTATTCGAGGCGGGAAACCTGTTCGCGCACCGCCTCCACGATGGCCGGGTGGCCGTGACCGAGACAGGAAACGGCCGCCCCGCCGGAGCCATCCAGGTAGCGCCTGCCGCTCTGGTCGATCAGGTAGGGACCGTCACCGGCAAC
This sequence comes from Noviherbaspirillum sp., assembly GCA_035540575.1. Classification (GTDB taxonomy): domain Bacteria; phylum Pseudomonadota; class Gammaproteobacteria; order Burkholderiales; family Burkholderiaceae_D; genus Noviherbaspirillum. Next base: position 1,857 of record DATLGF010000182.1, on the reverse strand, counting down.
CGCGACCGCATAGGTCTGGCGCAGGCTACGGTGGAATACGTGACTCATCTTGCCCTTCTTGATGGCATTCGATCAAGCCGAAATGATATCCGCAAGTGAACGCATATGCTGTAACCCGCGGTGAAAAAACTTGATTCTTTCCCGCGGTCTTGCCGTCGGATCAGGGATACAGCCCGCGCATCTCGCGCGCCTGCAGGACCCGTGTGCAGGCGATGATGAAAGCCGCGGTGCGCAAGGAGACGTTCCGCTCCTGCGCCAACTGCCAGATCGCCGCAAAGGCCTCGCGCATGATGCGGGTCAGGCGCTGGTTGATCTCGTCCTCGCTCCAGAAGAAGCTGGAAAAATCCTGCACCCATTCGAAGTAACTGACGGTGACGCCGCCGGCATTGGCGATCACATCGGGCACGACCAGCACCCCCTTGTCGTGCAGGATGTCGTCCGCGCCCGGCGTCGTCGGGCCATTCGCGCCTTCCAGAATGATGCCGGCGCGGATCTTGTCCGCGTTGGCTTCAGTGATCTGCTGTTCCAGCGCCGCCGGGATCAGAATGTCGCAATCGACTTCCCAGAAACGCTTGCGTTCGCCGATCGATTCCGCGTTCGGGAATCCTGCGACGCTGCCGGTCCGCGCCACGTGCGCCTGCAGCGCCTGCACATCGAGCCCGCTCTCGCGCACTACGGTGCCGACATGGTCCTGGACTGCGACAATCCTGGCGCCCGCTTCCGCAAACAGCCGGGCGGCAACGCCGCCGACATTGCCGAAGCCCTGTACCGCGATCCGCGCGCCTTCGATCGACAAACCACGCTGCCTGGCCGCCTCGCAGCCAACCACAAACACGCCGCGTCCGGTGGCCTCCTGGCGGCCCAGGCTCCCGCCGAGCGAGATCGGCTTGCCGGTCACGACGCCGGTGGCGGTGCTGCCCTGGTTCATCGAGTACGTATCCATCATCCACGCCATGACCTTTTCATTGGTATTGACGTCCGGGGCGGGAATGTCCTTGGTCGGGCCGATGATGATGTTGATCTCACTGGTGTAACGGCGCGTCATGCGCTGCAACTCGCCGTCGGAGAGTGTCCTCGGATCCACGCGGATGCCACCCTTGGCACCACCGTAAGGCACATTCACGGCCGCGTTCTTGATCGTCATCCAGGCGGAAAGCGCCATCACTTCGGAGAGCGTTACGTCCTGGTGGAAGCGCACACCGCCCTTGCCGGGGCCGCGCGAAGTGTTGTGCTGCACCCGGTACCCCTCGAAATGGGCAATGCTGCCGTCGTCCCGTTCAATCGGAACGTCGACGACGAGGATGCGCTTCGGGCGCTTCAAGGTTTCTACCCAGCGTCCAAGCGCCCCCATGTGCGGCGTGACCCGGTCGACCTGCTCCAGGTAGACGCCCCAAGGCCCAAGACCGGCAGGCACGAGATAGGAAGGAAGTTCGTGATTCGGCGACATGCGCAAAGCTCCTTGTCCGTTACGGCTGCACGATGCAGCGCGATGCAGGCAGGATCCTAGGACAGGCGCTCACGCAGTCGCCAATGCTTTGTTCGCATCCACCTATGCAGGGAATGCATAGTTTTCGGGATCGGGCGAAGGGGGTGATGGGGAGTGGAAGGGCGGCGGCGCGACTCAGATCTGTTCCGTCTCCAGCGCGCGCTTGCGGGTGGCGTTCCTGACGCGCCTGTCGGCCGCCGCCTCGCGCTCGAGCAGGTAGTCCCACAGGCGTGCGACCACCGGCTTGCCCGGCCTCTGGGTGCTCGGTCGCTCGCGGTAGAGACGAATCTCCATCGTCACCTCCCATTGGGCAGACCCGCCATCGGCCCGCGCGAGCTGCTTCTGGCGCACCTCGCGCGCTACCGACGATT
>DATLGF010000181.1:0-5870 GCA_035540575.1 Noviherbaspirillum sp. | reverse complement strand
ATCATGGTCGCGCCGAAGGCGCCGGGCCACACCGTGCGCGGCACCTACACCCAGGGTGGCGGCGTGCCGCACCTGGTCGCCGTCTACCAGGACAAGTCCGGCTCCGCCCGTGACATCGCGCTGTCGTACGCGATGGCCAACGGCGGCGGCCGTGCCGGCATCATCGAGACCAACTTCCGCGAAGAGACCGAGACCGACCTGTTCGGCGAACAGGCCGTGCTGTGCGGCGGTACCGTCGAGCTGATCAAGGCCGGTTTTGAAACCCTGGTCGAAGCCGGTTATGCACCGGAAATGGCCTACTTCGAGTGCCTGCACGAACTGAAGCTGATCGTCGACCTGATTTATGAAGGCGGCATCGCCAACATGAACTACTCGATCTCGAACAACGCCGAATACGGCGAGTACGTGACCGGTCCGCGCATCGTTACCGAAGAGACCAAGAACGCGATGCGCCAGTGCCTGAAGGACATCCAGACCGGCGAATACGCGAAGAGCTTCATCCTGGAGAACAAGGCCGGCGCCCCGACCCTGATCTCGCGCCGTCGTCTGACTTCTGAGCACCAGATCGAGCAGGTCGGCGAGAAGCTGCGCGCGATGATGCCTTGGATCAAAAAGAACAAGTTGGTCGATCAATCGAAGAACTGAGCCGTTGCGAACGGAGGGCATCATGCGGGAAGCGCTTGCAAGCGCTCCCCGCGCTCGCCCGAAAAGCTGTGCGCAGGCACAGCTTTTTTTCGGGCTCACGTGCCTTGGATCAAAAAGAACAAGCTGGTCGACCAGTCGAAGAACCGATCCGCTGCAAGCGGAGCCGACGCGCGGGAGCGCTTGCAAGTGCCCCCGCAGTCAAGCGAAAGGCCGTGCGCATGCACGGCTTTTTTTGCGCCAAGTGCCTCCGATCGGGCCCATCCCGGGCATGTCGGATTGCACCTGGTAAGCGTTTGCAAGTCTTGCATCACTGACGCGCAGGCTTGGCTAAAATAGGCGCCTTGTCCCCTGGCGCCCACATGTTCGACGGTCGAGTCCGGCCGAATCTGACACGAAGCAGGACGGGGGCTTCCGAGCGAACCATTCCCGGGATTCCGATGCCAAGATTCCTTCCCCTCATTTTCGCCCTGTTCGTTTCTGCTACCGCCATAGCCCAGCAGGCGGCTCCGATGCAAAGCAGCGGTACCCTGATCGTCGTGCCGGCCTACGGCGAGGTTCGTCATCCGAATGACGAGGCGCGAGCCACCTTCATGGTCGAAGAACAGGACAAGGACCGTGTCGTCGCAGTCAACCGCGTCAATCAGCGGATGAAGCAGGGTACCGAGATCATTCGGAATGAAGACAAGACCGCTCGCCTCGAGACGCGCGGCTACTTCACCTTCCCGGTTTACTCGGACGAAGGCATGCAGCCGCCGCAGCCGCGCGCGCAGCAGCAGCGGCCGTTGCAGCGCCAGATCGTCGGCTGGCGGGTCGGCCAGTATCTCGAAGTGCGGACGACCAATCTGGAAGCCCTGCCGCGTACCGTCGCAGCCGCCCAGAAGGTGCTGGCGCTCAATGGCCTGCAGTTCGGGCTGGCCGATGAAACGAACCGGAAGCTGGAGGAACAGCGCATTGCCGCCGCATATGAGAACCTGATGGAACGCATGACGGCGATCGCCAAGGCGATGGGGCGCAATGTTGGCGACATGATCCTCGATACCGTCGACTTCGAAGGCAGCGGCGGATACGTTCCGCAGCCGGAAGTCGCCGCCACGCGCATGATGAGCGCCAAGGCGATGGACGCCGCGGTCGTGGAGCCGGGCTTCGAGCCCGGGGAAACCACGCTGACCATGCGCGTCGTGGGCCGCGCCCGCCTGAAGTAGGCCTCAAGGCCTTGCCAAGGGGTTACATTTGATCCCTGCTCGACTAGAATAGCCACGCTTCAACAGATCGAGCTCCGTGCGACTGTGGCCGCGCGCAGGTTCGGATTGGGAAACAATTCCGCCGAACGCTGCTCTCACTTGTATCGCACCGAAACGAATTCGCATGGCAACCTTCAATCGCCGCAAGGCCAAGAGCAGCAACGCAGGCACATCGAGGATCGGACGACTCGGCAAGCGCCTCTCGGGCACGCCCGGGGCCGCCGAGGCGGCAAACCATGCCGTGCCCAGCCTGCGCCGGCGCGGCATCTACCTGTTGCCGAACGCGTTCACGACGGCGAATCTGTTCGCCGGTTTCTTCGCCATCGTGATGGCGATGAACATGCGCTTCGAACTTGCCGCAGTCGCCATCTTTGGCGCGATGCTGCTCGACACGGTCGACGGGCGCGTGGCGCGCCTGACCAATACCCAGAGCGAGTTCGGTGCCCAGTACGACAGCCTGTCTGACATGCTTTCCTTCGGCGCGGCGCCCGCGCTCGTCGTCTATGAATGGTCGCTGCGCGGCATGGGCAAGCTGGGATGGCTGGCCGCCTTCGTCTATTGCGCCGGGGCGGCGCTGCGACTGGCCCGCTTCAATACCAATATTGCCGTGGTCGACAAACGCTTCTTCCAGGGCTTGCCGAGCCCGGCAGCGGCCGCGCTGGTGACCGGCTTCGTATGGCTGATGGATGATCTCGGCTATAGCGGACCCGACCTGAGCTGGTTCGCCTGGGCGATCACGCTGTACGCTGGCCTGACGATGGTGACGAACGCACCTTTTTACAGCTTCAAGGAAATCAATTTCCGCAAGTCTGTGCCATTCATCGCGATCTTTCTCGTGGTACTGGCGTTCGTGCTCGTTTCCATTGATCCGCCGACGGTGCTGTTCGGCCTGTTCGTGCTGTATGGACTGTCCGGCTATGTGATGTTTTTCTGGCGCTGGTTGAAGGGCAAGCCGGTCAGCATCGTGCAGACAACCGAGAACGACTCCGACGTCAAGGACTAGCGGTTCGCCGTCGCGGCGGCCTGTTGCGCTTTTTCAGGATTGCCCGTATATTCGAGCGCATGTTCCGCGAAATTGACATTTCCGCACCCCTCTCCTTCGGCAGCAGCCTCTCCGGCCTGCTGCTATCGCTGTTCCTGCTAGTGCCGCTGCTACTAGTGCGTTCCGCGCGCTAAATCTCCCATACCCACAATTCGTGCAGTTTCCGGCTCATGCCATTGCGGCAAGGGCAGGCGAAGAACCATCCGTACCTTCCGTCAACGCGTTTTTTCTCAGGAGTGCAGCATCATGTCCGACAAACTGATCATATTCGACACGACTTTGCGCGACGGCGAGCAATCGCCCGGCGCTTCGATGACCAAGGATGAAAAGATCCGCATCGCGAAGCAGCTGGAGCGACTGAAGGTGGATGTGATCGAAGCGGGTTTTGCTGCCGCCTCTCCGGGGGATTTCGACGCGATCCGGGCGATTGCGGGCGTGATCAAGGATTCCACCGTCTGCTCGCTTTCGCGCGCGAACGATCGCGACATTTCCCGTGCCGCCGAAGCGCTGGCGCCGGCCGAGCGCCGCCGCATCCACACCTTCATCGCGACCTCGCCGCTGCACATGGAAAAGAAGCTGCGCATGACGCCGGACCAGGTCTTCGAACAGGCCAGGCAGGCGGTGCGCTTCGCGCGCCAGTTCACCGACGATGTGGAATTCAGCCCGGAAGACGGCAGCCGCTCGGACATGGATTTTCTCTGCCGCGTGCTGGAGTCGGTGATCGACGAGGGCGCGACCACGATCAATTTCGCCGACACGGTCGGCTACGGCGTGCCCGAGCTGTACGGGAACATGATCAAGACGCTGCGCGAGCGCATTCCCAACTCGGACAAGGCGGTCTGGTCGGTGCACTGCCACAACGACCTCGGGATGGCGGTTGCCAATTCACTGGCCGGCGTGATGATCGGCGGGGCGCGCCAGGTCGAGTGCACGATCAACGGCCTGGGTGAGCGCGCCGGCAACACCTCGCTGGAAGAGATCGTCATGGCGGTCAAGACGCGCAAGGACTACTTCAAGCTGGACCTGGGCATCGATACGACGCAGATCGTCCCCGCTTCCAAACTCGTATCCCAGATCACGGGCTTTGCCGTGCAGCCCAACAAGGCGGTGGTCGGCGCCAATGCGTTTGCCCATGCCTCCGGCATCCACCAGGACGGCGTGCTCAAGGCGCGCGACACCTACGAAATCATGCGTGCCGAAGATGTGGGCTGGACTACGAACAAAATCGTGCTTGGCAAGCTGTCCGGCCGCAATGCGTTCAAGCAGCGCCTCGAGGAACTTGGCCTGGAGCTGGAGTCCGAGGCCGAGGTCAATGCGGCGTTCGCCCGCTTCAAGGAACTGGCCGACCGCAAGGCCGACATCTTCGACGAGGACATCATCGCGCTGGTCGCGGATGAGCAGAATGCGCACGAGAACGAGCATTATCGTTTCGTCTCGCTGTCCCAGCATTCGGAGACCGGCGAGAAGCCGCAGGCGACCGTGGTGTTCGCTATCGGCGGCAAGGAGGTGCGCTGCAGCGGCAAGGGGAACGGGCCCGTCGACGCGACGGTGAATGCGATCGAGGCCGAAGCCAGGAGCGGCGCGGAGCTGGTTCTGTTCTCGGTGAACGCGATTACGACCGGGACGGAAGCCCAGGGCGAGGTGACGATGCGGCTGTCGAAATCCGGCCGCATCGTCAACGGCGTCGGGGCCAATCCGGACATCGTCGTGGCCTCGGCGAAGGCCTACATTTCGGCGCTGAACAAGCTTTTCTCGAAGTCGGAGAAGCTCAATCCGCAGCTGTAGCGCTGCGCCCTCGTCCGAAATCCGCGTCGAAGCGCGGGTCCGGGCCGCTCAGCATCATCTGCACGACGCCGGACCGGTCGAAGTGCACATGCATCAGCGAGTTCCAGACCCCGCTTTCGCGGTATGCGTAGGTCCAGACCTCGTAATCCTTCAGCGGCAGATAGGAGGTTTCGCGCGGCCTGCCGAAAGTGAGCAGGATGTCGTTGCGGGTAGTCTTGCCGATCTGCACCGTCGCGAATTTTTCGTTGGTCAGTACCTGTTCGGCCGAGAGCAGGCCCTCGGTCGGGTGGACGCGCGCCATATACGTGAACTGCTCGTAGGGCCCGCGACGGTACTCCAGGATGCGGATGTTTCCGTCCTGGTAGGCAGCGGTGGGGCGGCCCCACTTCTGCACGATGGCGGCCTCGTCGTCGCCTGTCGCCAGAGGCTGCGGAAACAGCGTCGCGCAGCCGGCCGCAATCATCACGGCAATGAATGCGAATGCGTATCGGAGTAGCGTCATGGCACGGGTTCCTCGGTTCGCGGTCCTTGCGCCGTCGCGCGGTGCCAAGTATTTGAAGCACAAGGAGAATTCCGCTATACTGCGCGTCTTGGTCGTTTTGACCAAGATTTATTGTCAATCGTTCACGTTGCTAGGGGTCGCGACTCCTTGCATCGCATGTGAAAGGTCCCCATGTCTGTAGAAAACATCAACAAAGCGGCTATCATCGCCGAGAACGCGCGCGGCGCCAACGATACCGGGTCTCCGGAAGTGCAGGTTGCTCTGCTGACGGCTCGCATCAACGAACTCAACGGCCACTTCAAGGCCCACGCGAAGGATCACCATTCGCGTCGCGGTTTGATCAAGATGGTCAACCGCCGCAAGAGCCTGCTGGCTTACCTGAAGGGCAAGGATGCGAATCGCTACCGCGCTCTCATCGAGAAGCTCGGTCTGCGCAAGTAAGTCGCGTTGCCGGTCATTGCTTTGCCGCACTGCGTATTGCAAATGCCTGCGTCAGTTAGCTGATGCGGGCATTTTTGCCATTTGGCGGCATGCAAGGCTTTAGATTTCTGCAGTGAGAGGTGACGTGTTGATGTGGCGTCATCCGTGGTGAGGCGAACGACAGCGCCTGAAAATCTGTCGGCAAAAAAGAGAAAGGAAACACCGTGTTCAATAA
>DATLGF010000180.1:0-5521 GCA_035540575.1 Noviherbaspirillum sp. | reverse complement strand
CCTCGGTGGCGCTGCGCCGGATCTCATCGGAAAACTTGTCCATGCCCATCACGCTGGCCGACACCGCGGACTGCATTTCCTTGAGCATCTGCTCGATATCCCAGGTGGCCACCGAAGTCTGATCGGCCAGCCGACGGATCTCGGTTGCCACGACCGAGAAGCCGCGTCCGGCTTCGCCGGCCTTTTCCGCCTCGATCGCCGCATTGAGCGACAGGATGTTGGTCTGATCGGCTACTTTTGCGATCGTGGTCAGCACGTTGTTGATTTTGCTCGCCTTCTCCGACAGCGCGGCGAGCTTGTCGTTGATGCCGTCGGTCGCGCTGACCATGCGCTGCATCGTGCTGTCCATGTGGCGCAGGCTGCCCTGCGCATCGGTGGTGGCCGTGGCCGTGTAATCGGCCACGTGCCGCACCTCTTCCATGGTCTTGACCAGCTGCGCGCTGTTGGCCGAGATTTCCTTCGTGGTGCTGAGCACTTCGACGCTGGTCTGCGCCTGCTCGACGCCGGTGCCCTCCTGCTGGCGCGCGGAGGCGGCGATTTCGGTGGTCGAGGTGGTCACCTGGATGCCAGCCTTCTGCACGCGGTCTATCAGCCGCCGCAGATTGTCGAACATGCGCGCCAACGCGTCGCCGAGCTGGCCGATGGCGTCGCTGCCGCCCACCGTCACGCGGCCGGTCAGGTCGCCCGCTGCCGCTCGCGTGACAACGCCAAGCAGCGAATCAACCTTCGCGCGCAGCTCGTCGGTCATGCGGCGCTCGCGCTCCTCGTTGTCCTGCAGCGCCTGCGCGGTGCGATTGAACTCCTGCGCGACCCGGCCGAACTCATCGTTCTGCAGCACGCGCGCCCGTGCTTCGCGGTTGCCGGCACCGAATGCGGTGAAGGCGCTGGTCAGTTCGCTCAGCGGCGACAGGATGGCCCGCGCGAGCGACAAGGCGATGCCGACTGCAGCCAGGACGGCGACCATTCCGCCGGCAAGCAGCAGCGTAAACAGCATGTCCCGCAATGCGGTGGTGCGCCGTTCGCGTTCGGCGTGCAGGCGGTTTTCCTCCTCGTCGAAGGAGCGCAGCAGTCCCTGCATTTGCGTCACGTAGCGAAAGCCCTGCGACAGGAGCGGATCGTTCGCCATGGCGGCGCTTGCATCCGGCGCCTGGTTGAGCGCACGGCGTTTTTCAATCAGCGGCAGTACCACGCCCTGCACGTACTCGCTGCTGAGCGCGGCGGTGCGCCGCATGCGTTCCTGCTGAGCAGCATTGTCGGCGAGGAGGGTCTCAAGACGCCGGTAATGCTGCTCGAGGGCGCGCACGTTGTCGTCGAGCCGGGAAAGGAACTGTTCATTTCCGGTGAGCAGGAATCCGCGGAACTCGGCCTGGATGTCGAGCACGAGCGCCTCGACGCTGTTGCGCTGGACCAGGGTCTGCAGGGTGTTGCGGTCGCGCGCGTTGGCTTCGGTGAGCGCTGCGGAATTGCGGTAGACGCTGATCAGCAAGGTGAGCAGGATGAGGACGATGGCACCGAAACCGGCGTAAAGCTTGCGCTGGATGCTCATGTCCCTGAACATGCATTCTCCTGAGTCGGGTGCGATGCCGCACGGACATCCGGGCGGCGGGCGACGGCCGCGGCGAGTGCTCGCAACGTGCGGTGCGGAAGGGGTTACGCCAACTCTACATTTTTGGACCAGATGCGGTCATGACGATACGCAACCGGGATGGTTGGCAACTCCACGCCCGTTAGGCGACGCCTGGAGCGCTTGGTTCATTGCGCACGGAAAAGCATGCCTTGCACGAAGACGTACGTGCAGGCTCCAGAAGTTTCAGCGCGGCAGGAAGAGCTTGAACAGTTCCGCGAGCGAGGCCACGCCCAGTTTTTCGCGGATGCGGGCACGGTGGAATTCGACGGTTTTCACGCTGATGCTGAGTGCGGCGGCAATATCGCGGGTCGATTTTCCTTCGAGCACGAGGCCGAGCACCTCGTGCTCGCGTTCGGTAAGCGTGTCAAGACCCGCCACCTTCCCCTCCTCGCTTGCCGCTACCGGCACGCGCGCCCGCTGCTCGGCGTCGGCGCGCAGCGCATTCATCACTGCGATCACCAGGCGTTGGGAGTCGAGCGGCTTTTCGATGAAGTCGAACGCGCCCTGCTTGAGCGCGCGCACCGCGATGGGAACATCCGCGTGGCCGGTGAGAAACACGATCGGCAGGCTCACGCGCCGCTTGTGCAGTTCGTCCTGAAGCGCCAGGCCGCTCATGCCTGGCATGCGGATATCGAGTACGAGGCAACCGGGCTGGGCCGCGTGGTAATGCTTGAGGAAAGAGGCGGCCGATGGATGGGCCTCCACGCGCAGGCCGGTCGCACTCAACAGCATCTTCAGCGCGTCGCGCACCGCCTCGTCGTCGTCCACCACGAAAACGGTCGGCTCAAGCTTCGGGTTTGGCATGGGCCGCTCCGGCGCACAGGGTGAACTGGAAAACCGCTCCGCCGGCCTCGCCTGCCTCATGCCACAGGGCGCCGCCGTGGGCTTCGATGATGGAGCGGCAGATGCACAGCCCCAGGCCCAGACCCTGCGGCTTGGTGGTGACGAACGGCGTGAACAGGCGCTCCGCCACCGGCGGCGGAATGCCCGGCCCGGTGTCGCTGACCGACACTGCGAGCCCGCCGTCTTGGTCACGCGCGGTGCGCAGGACGATGCGCCGTTCCTGCGTTGAATCCTGCATCGCTTCGGCGGCATTGCGCAGCAGGTTGATCAGCACCTGCTCGACAAGGGTGCTGTCGAACAGTACCGCAGGCAGGTTTTCGCCGAGCTCCATGTCGATGTGAACACCCGCTTCCTGCAGTTCCAGTTCCAGCGCTTGCGCGGCCTCCCAGGCGGCCTTGTTGATGTCGCCGTGTATCAGTGTCGGAGACCGGCGACGCAGGAAGCTGCGCGTGCGTTCGACGATGTCGCTCGCCCGTGTGACCTGCCCCCGGGCCTTTTCCAGCGCCGCCTTCACGTCATCGAGGGCCGGCTCCTGTCGCGCCAGCAGCAGCTTGCCGGCGTCGAGGTAGGTGGCGATCGCCATCAGCGGCTGGTTGATCTCGTGACCGAGCGTGGTCGCGATTTCGGCCAGCACCGCCGAGCGCGCGCTGCTGTGCAGCAGTTCATGGTGCTGCTGCCGCAGCGCCTCTGCCTGCTTGCTGTCGGTGATGTCCATCACCACCTTGAGCAGCACCCGCTCCTCGTCCTCCCACGGAATGGACCCGGACTGGACCAGGTACCAGCGCCCGCTGGCTTCGTCTCGCGCTTCCCGGTTATGAAACGGCATGTCGTCCTCATGCGGGCGGGGTGACGGCTCGTGCAAGCGTTGTTCGAACCGGCGCGCACGTTCGTCCGTGGGCTCGCCGACCAGGTCGCCGAAACGGCGGTTCGCATACAGCAGCCGGCCGCTCGTTTCCCCGGTCACGTAGATCCCTGCCGGCATGCTGTCGAGCACATGGAGGAAGCGCCGGTCCGCGCGCGCGAGGGAGGCCCGCAGATAGTGCAGCAGCAGGATGAAGATCGCGAACGTCATCACCAGCATCAGGCCTTCCCAATAGTAGAAGAGCGGATGCGAGTAGATGTGGGTCGGATGAAAGCCGATGCCCCAGCTCGCGACCGCCGCTGCGCCCGCAAGCGCCCCGGCGCGCGCGCCGCCTACCCAGGTTGCCAGTGCAATGGGCACCGTGTAGAGCATGGCCAGGCGCATCTCATAGCCGGTCGCAAAATCGAGCAGCGCGACCAGGATCACCAGCATGATCGAGGTGATCGCGGCGCGCAGCGGATCGGCAAGCAGCCGCGACAGCCGCCGCATCGCCTGATAGAGGGATTCGTGCCGAGCATCGTGCCGGGATTGCATGGAGGATAAAAACTCGCGTTAGGAAGACTTGCATTACACCACGCAAGCGGCGATTCGTCGCAGCGATCGCCGCAGAACTAGGGGAAACCCTAGTCGTGCGTCGAACGCCTTTGCCTACACTGCACCGCAAACCTTGAATGCGCCCGCCGACGCGTCCCGTGCCGAGCGGATGCGCATCACTTTTCAAAAGAGGAAACGGTGTACGACTACGTGTTCATTCTCGCCCTGATCGGCGCCTCGCTGTTGTGGGCCGCCAGGAAGGCGTCTTCCGACAACAACCGCCGCGACAGCCGCTTCATGGTCCTGATGGGCCTCATCAGCTTCGGCGCCAGCCTGTCCGTGCTGGCTCTTCCGGTCTAGACATCGCCATGCTCGAACTTCTTGCTGACCCGCAGGTCTGGATCGCCTTTGCGACGCTGACGGCGCTCGAGCTCGTCCTCGGGATCGACAACATCATCTTCATCTCGATCCTGGTGGACAAGCTGCCGCCGGAGCGGCGCGAATTCGCGCGCCGGATCGGCCTGCTCTTCGCAATGTTCATGCGGCTGGGACTCCTGCTGATCCTGTCCTGGATCATCGGCATGACCGCGCCCCTGTTCACGCTGCCGATTCTCGGCGAGGAGATTTCCGGACGTGATCTGGTGCTCATTCTCGGCGGCCTGTTCCTGCTCTGGAAGAGCGTGGGAGAGATCCACGAATCGCTGGAGGGCGCGCAGGGCCAGGCCGTGCGTGCCGTGAAGGCCACGATGGCCGCGGTCATCGTGCAGGTGATGCTGGTCGACCTGGTGTTCTCGCTCGATTCCATCATCACCGCCATCGGCATGGTCGACCAGATCGAGGTCATGATCGCCGCCGTCATCGCCTCGGTCGGCCTGATGATGCTGTTTGCCGGCCCGATCGGCCGTTTCGTCTCCGCGCACCCGACCGTGAAAATGCTCGCGCTTGCCTTCCTGGTGGTGGTCGGCGTGGTGCTGATCGCCGAAGGTTTCGATCACCACGTGCCGAAGGGCTATGTGTACAGCGCGATGGCGTTCTCTCTGGTGGTGGAAATGCTGAACATGCGGCTGCGCAAGCCGGCCGCCGAGCCGGTGCACCTGCACTCAGCCTATGAAGACGAAGAGCCGGGAAGAGCGGCCGAGAAGATTTGAAATGAACAAGGAGACAGCATGTCCTCATTCGTGCGCGATCCCAAGGACTTCTGGTCCGGGTGGATCTTCGTTGTAACCGGCCTGGCGGTGGTCCTCATCGCCCAGGATTATCCGATGGGCTCCGCCGGCCGCATGGGGCCGGCCTACTTCCCGACCGTGCTCGGCGGCCTGCTTGCGGTGCTTGGCGCGATCGCGGTCGCGCGCTCGATGTATCACCGCGGCGCCGGGATCGAGCCGTTCGCATTCAAGCCGCTGCTGCTGATCATCGCGTCGGTGCTGGCTTTCGGCTTCCTGGTCCACGGGCTGGGGCTGGCGCTATCCATCGTGCTGCTGGTGATGATCAGCGGGCTGGGCAGCAGGAAATTCAGGCCGGCGCCTTTCCTTGTGCTCGCGGTCGCGATGGCTGCCTTTGCATCGCTGGTCTTCATCAAGGGACTTGGCCTGCCGATGCCCCTGATCGGCAGCTGGTTCGGGATATGAGGAGAGCATGATGGAACTGTTCAGCAG
>DATLGF010000179.1:0-3264 GCA_035540575.1 Noviherbaspirillum sp. | reverse complement strand
GCTTGCACTGGACATCATCGACCAGTTCGAGCAGCTGGTCCACCCGGCGCAGGTCGATGACCGGTTCGCCGCGCTGCACGACCGGGCTAATCTCCGCCAGGACCGCGCGGATCCTGTCGAGTTCGATCGGCTTCGAGACATAGGTATCCATGCCGGCGGCCAGGCACTTCTCGCGGTCGCCGGGCATCGCATTGGCCGTCATCGCGATCACCCGCGGGCCGCCGCTGCCGTGGCGCGAACGCAGCCTGCGCGTGGCTTCCAGGCCATCCATTTCGGGCATCTGGATATCCATCAGCACCACGTCGTATTGCTGGCGCTCCAGTGCATCAAGCGCTTCGAGGCCGTTGGCGACCACGTCGGCGCGGTAGCCGAGGTGGGCGAGCAGTTGCTGAACAACCTTCTGGTTGACCGCATTGTCTTCGGCGACCAGAATCTTCAGGGGCAACCGATCCGCCAGCCTTTCCTCGATCACCTGCGGCGCCTGCCTGTTTTCGGCGGTCAGCTGCATTGAAAGGGCGAGCGCATCGAACAATGCGGTGGGCTTGATCGGCTTGTTCAGGTAGGCGGAAAAGCCCGCCGCGCTCATGTGCTCGTCGCGCCCCCGCTGAGCCACCGAGGTGAGCATGATCAGCGGGAGGGACTGGCGGTCGCGGTACTTGCGGATCTCAAGGGCAAGCTGAAGACCGTCCATCTCCGGCATGCTCATGTCGAGTATGCCGACATCGAACGCGTGTCCATGGCGCACCATGTCCAGCGCTTCCGGCGCCGAGGCGGCCGCGAACGGAACCATGCCCCACAGCAGCGCCTGTTTCACCAGCAGGCGGCGGTTCGTGCTGTTGTCGTCGACGACGAGAACCCGCTTGCCGGCCAGCGAGGATGAGCGTTCCTTGAGAAAATTCTGCGCGAGTTCCCGGCCGTAAGCGGGCGCGCGCAGCGTAAAGTAAAACGTGGAGCCGACGCCGACCTTGCTTTCGACCCACATGCGGCCGCCCATGATTTCAGTCAGGCGCTTGCTGATGGCAAGGCCGAGACCGGTACCCCCGTACTTGCGGGTGGTCGAGGCGTCGACCTGCGTGAATGCCTGGAACAGGTCGGCCTGCTTCTCCTCCGGAATGCCGATCCCGGTATCGCGCACGGCGAAGCAGACTTCATACTCGTCGCCGACCGGCTGCGCCGACACGTTCACCACCACTTCGCCGTGTGAGGTGAACTTGATCGAGTTCGACAGCAGGTTCACCAGCACCTGGCGCAGCCGGGTGACATCGCCGACCAACGAGGCCGGGACGCTATCGTCGATCAGGTAGGCCAGGCTCAAATCCTTTTCAGCAGCACCCGGCGCGAGCAGGTCAAGCGATTCCTCGACGCAGCGGCGCAGGTCGAACGGGCTGTGCTCGATATCGAGCTTGCCGATCTCGATCTTCGAATAGTCGAGGATGTCGTTGATGATCGTGAGCAGCACCTCGCTGCTGGCGCGGATGGTTTCGGCGTAGTCGCGCTGCTCGTCATCGACGCGGGTATTCAGCAGCAGGCTGGTCATGCCGATGACCGCGTTCAGCGGCGTGCGGATCTCGTGGCTCATGTTGGCCAGGAACATGCTCTTCGCCTGCATCGCCGCTTCGGCTTTTTCCTTCGCGAGTTCGAGCTCCCGCTCGTAGGCCTTGCGCGCGGAGATGTCGCGCAGGATCACCGTATAGACGGTGTCGTCCCCCGCGCCCAGGCGCGAGATGGAGGCTTCGGCAGGAAAATCGTGGCCGTCCCTGTGTCTTGCGAAGATTGCCCGCCGTTCGGCCATCTTGCGCGCGGCCTCCCCGGATTTGTCGAAGCGTTCGATGTGAGCGCCGTGCGAGGCGCGGTAACGCTCCGGCAGCAGCTCCGTCAGCTCCTTGCCGATGATTTCCTCTGCGCTCCAGCCGAAGACACGCTCCGCGCCCTGGTTGAACAGGATGATGCGCTGCGCCCCGTCGGTGCAGATGATGGCGTCGTCGGCGATGCTGAGAATGCCGTTGAGCTGGGGCGAGGTCAGGTTCATGTTCGGGAGCCGGAGCAGGGTGGGGCGTTTAGCAGCGAGCCGCGTCATTGTATAGCGAGACGGCCAGCGCCCCTCCCTCGCGTGGCAAGCCGTCCGGGGTGGGGGTATCCTTCCAAGTGAAGCGCCACTGAGCCACAATTTGCCTTTCTGACATGTCCGCAACAACAATGAAGACTCTCGAAGTTCTCGTCGTCGACGACGAGCCGGCGATCCGCCAGATCCTTGCCGCTTACTTGACCAAGGCAGGGTGCACGGTGTCGCAGGCGCAAAGCGGGGGCGAGGCGCTCGAACGCCTCGCGCGCGGCGATGTCGATGTGGCCATCAGCGACATCAAGATGCCGGACTTCACCGGCA
This sequence comes from Noviherbaspirillum sp., assembly GCA_035540575.1. Taxonomy (GTDB): domain Bacteria; phylum Pseudomonadota; class Gammaproteobacteria; order Burkholderiales; family Burkholderiaceae_D; genus Noviherbaspirillum. The sequence continues at coordinate 881 of DATLGF010000179.1, read as the reverse complement.
TCGAACTGGTGCGGCGCGCCCGCGCCGCAGGCATCGATACCAACTTCATCATGATGACCGCCCACGCGTCGGTGGACACGGCGATCGAAGCGATCAAGGCCGGCGCGTCCGACTACATGATCAAGCCGGTGCGCAACGAGGAAGTCATGCATCGGCTGACCAAGGTGCGCGACCTGCGCCGCCTCAGTTCGGAAAACCGGGTGCTGCGCAATCTGGTTCTCGGCAGCCGCGAGCAGAGCTTTGCGTTCCTCTCGCCGGCGATGAAGGAGCTTGACCGACTCGTCGCCAAGGTCGCCCCGACAGACAGTACCGTGCTGGTGACCGGTGAGAGCGGTACCGGCAAGGGCGTGATTGCGCGCCAGATCCACCAGCAGAGCCAGCGTGCCGACGGTCCCTTCATTCCGGTGAACTGCGGCGCGATTCCCGAGAATCTGATGGAAAGCGAGCTGTTCGGTCATGTGAAGGGCTCGTTCACCGGCGCCGACAAGGCGCGCAAGGGACTGTTTCTCGAGGCGGACAAGGGCACCATCTTTCTGGACGAGATCGGTGAACTGCCGCTTGCGCTGCAGGTCAAGCTGCTGCACGTGATCGAGGAAAAGACGGTGCGGCCGGTGGGCGGGGAGCAGGCCCGGCGCGCGGACGTGCGCATCGTCGCCGCGACCAATCGCGACCTTGCGCAGATGGTGGCGCTGGGCAAGTTCCGGGAAGACCTCTATTTCCGGCTGAGCGTGTTCCATGTGCATGTTCCGCCGTTGCGCGAACGCCGCCAGGACATTCCCGGACTCATACGTTTCCTTTTGGAACGCGGGGCCCGGCGCATGAACAGCGAGGGCGGGCTGACGTTGGACCCGGACGTCGAACAGGCGCTGTGCGCGTATGAC
>DATLGF010000178.1:0-2341 GCA_035540575.1 Noviherbaspirillum sp. | reverse complement strand
GACAATCCGGCAGGACCGGCGCCGACCACGGCCACGCGCAGCGGCCGGGCCGTGGTGCGAAACACCAGTTCGGTCTCATGCCCGGCACGCGGGTTGACCAGGCAGCTCGCGCGCTTGTTCGCGAACGTGTGATCGAGGCAGGCCTGGTTGCAGGCGATGCAGGTGTTGATCTCGTCGCTGCGCCCGGAAGCAGCCTTGTTGACGAATTCAGGATCGGCCAGGAAGGGGCGCGCCATCGACACCATGTCGGCGTCGCCCTCGGCCAGGATGGCTTCGGCCTGCTCCGGCATGTTGATGCGGTTGGATGCCACCACCGGGATCGAAACTTCGCGCTTCAGGCGCCCCGCCAGGCTGCGGAAGGCGGCGCGCGGCACGGATGTCACGATGGTCGGCACGCGCGCCTCGTGCCAGCCGATGCCGGTATTGAGCAGGGTGACGCCGGCCGCCTCCAGGGCACGCGCGACCGCCACCACTTCCTCCCAGGTATTGCCGCCCTCGACCAGGTCGAGCAGCGAATGACGGTACATGATGATGAATTCGTGCCCGACCGCCGCGCGCACCCGGCGCACGATTTCCACCGGCAGGCGCATGCGGTTCTCGATGCTGCCGCCCCAGCGGTCGGTGCGCTTGTTGGTGCGCGCGCACAGGAACTGGTTCAGCAGATAGCCTTCGCTGCCCATGATCTCGATGCCGTCGTAGCCGGCCTTCTGCGCCAGCGTCGCGCAGCGCACATAGGCGCGGATCGTGCGCTCGATCCCCGCTTCATCCAGCGCGCGCGGCGCGAATCTTGAGATCGGCGACTTGATCGCGGAAGCGGACACCACGAAAGGCTGGTAACCGTAGCGGCCCGCATGCAGGATCTGCATCAGGATCTTGCCGCCTTCCTCGTGCACGGCGCGGGTGACTTTTCGATGGTTGAGCACGTCGAGCGGCGTGTTCATCGTGCCGCCGAACGGCAGCAGCCAGCCTTGCCGGTTCGGCGAAATGCCGCCTGTCACGATCAGGCCCACCCCGCCCTTCGCGCGTTCGCGGAAGTAGGCGGCGAGCTTCGGATAGTTCCAGAAGCGGTCTTCGAGACCGGTGTGCATCGAACCCATGACCACGCGGTTGCGCAGGGTGGTGAAACCGAGATCGAGCGGAGCGAGCAGATGCGGGTAGGAAGTCATGGCCGGCAGCGTGTGGGGAAAACCGACGAAGGGTAGCAGAACGAGCGTTCGTTTTTATAGTGAGCAGGCTCTATATGTACTGATAACACCCTTGCTCTCCTGCCAACGACAGGCGCATCCGATTTCCCTATACTGTGTTTTCATACAGTATAAACATGCCAGCTCCCCCTTCCACCCTGCCCGCCTATGCGGAACTGCAATGCGTGTCCAACTTCAGCTTCCTGCGCGGCGCCTCGCGGCCGGAAGAACTGGTGGAGCGGGCCGCCACGCTCGGCTATTCCGCGCTGGCGCTGACTGACGAATGCTCGCTGGCCGGCGTGGTGCGCGCCCATGTGGCCGCAAGGGAACATGGCTTGCCGCTGCTCATCGGCAGCCAGTTCCGGCTCGACAGCACCGACGGCACGCCGCCGTTCTCCCTGGTTTTGTTGGCGACCAACCGCAACGGCTACGGCAACCTGTGCGAACTGATCACGCTCGGCCGCACACGCGCGGACAAGGGCAGCTACCTGCTGCATCCGCAGGACCTGTGCGCGCCGCAAGCCGAACTGGCGCACCTGCGCGGGATGCCCGACTGCATCGCCCTACTCACGCCCGAGCACGGCATCGACGCCGATCTGCTGCGCAGGCAGGCGCAATGGCTGGCCGACACCTTCCCGCAGCGCGCATGGCTGGCGCTGACGCTGCTGCTGCGCGCGCAGGACGAGCGCCACCGCGCCACCGTGATGGAGGTGGCCGCCGAATGCACGCTGCCGGTGGTCGCCACCGGCGACGTCTGCATGCACGTGCGCTCGCGCAAGCCGCTGCAGGACACGCTGGCCGCGATCCGCCTCGGCACGCCGATTGCCGAATGCGGTTTCGCGCTCGCGCCGAATGCAGAGCAGCACCTGCGCGCGCGCCTGCGCCTGGCCAACATCTACCCGCCCGAGACGATGAACGAAACGCTGCGCATCGTCGAACGCTGCAGCTTCTCGCTGGACGAGCTGCGCTACGAATATCCGGATGAGCTGGTGCCGCCCGGCGAGACGCCCGCCAGCTATCTGCGCCGCGAAACCTGGATCGGCGCGCAGCGGCGTTTCCCGAAAGGCGTACCCGTCAAGGTGCAGGAGCTGCTCGAACACGAACTCGCGCTGATCGCCGAGATGCAGTACGAGCCCTACTTCCTTACCGTCTATGAC
>DATLGF010000177.1:0-9914 GCA_035540575.1 Noviherbaspirillum sp. | reverse complement strand
GTGTCCACCTGGAGCGCATCGTCGACGACCTGCTCGACACCGCACGGATGATGGCCGGGAAAATCACGCTGGAAAAGAAGCGTATCGATCTGGCCGAAGCCGTCGGCGCCTGTCTGCGTGCGCTGCAGGCGGGCGGGCGCGTTGACGGACATGCGATCCGAACCGCGCTCGAGCCGGTTTGGATCGATGCCGACCCGGCACGCATCGACCAGGTGGTCAACAACCTGCTGACCAATGCGCTCAAGTACACGCCGGCGGGCGGCAGCATACATGCGTCCGTGTGGGCGCAGGACGGCTGCGCGGTGTTCGAAGTGGCCGACGACGGCCTGGGCATGGCGCCGGAGCTGCTGGCGCGCGTGTTCGACCCCTTCGTGCAGGGAGAGCGTTCGCTGGACCGCGCGCAGGGCGGACTCGGGATCGGCCTCACGCTCGTGCGCAAGCTGGTGGAACTGCACGGCGGCAGCGTCGAGGCGGCGAGCGCCGGTCCGGGAATGGGAAGCAGCTTCGTGGTTCGGCTGCCCCTCGCTGCGGCGGATTCCGCGTGCACGGAATCGGCTGCCGGCCGGCCCGGGCGCACACGCTGCGTCCTGCTCGTCGAGGACAATCCGGATGTGCTCGAATCGACGGCGGCGGTGCTCGAGCTGGCGGATTATCGGGTGATCAAGGCGCGCAGCGGTACCGAAGGTCTGCAATGCGCGCTCGCGCATGCTGTGGACGTGGCAATCGTCGACGTCGGGCTGCCCGACATCGACGGCTACGAGGTTGCACGGCGCCTGCGCGCGTCGTCTAGCGCGCGCGGGATCCGCCTGGTCGCGCTGACCGGATACGGCGCGCCCGAGGACGTGCGCAGGGCGCTGGACGCCGGGTTCGACACCCATCTGGTCAAGCCGATGAATCTGCAACGCCTGCTGCAGGCGCTGGAGGAAGCCGAGCCTGCGGCCTGACGCGCTGGCCATGGAAGGCCGTCGCGCCTGACTCCTCGCCTCTCGGACGCGCCGCTCATGGGAGCAGCACCGCAAGCTCGCGCGCGCCCTCTCGCAGCACCGGCAGGAACTCGTCGCGCATCTGCCGGGCGCTGATGCGAGCAGCCTGCGCCCCCACGTTCAGCGCTGCCACGACGCCTCCCGAAGCCCCGCGCACCGGCACCGCGATCGAACGCAATCCCACCTCCAGCTCCTCGTCGATCAGCGCGTAGCCGTCGCGCCGCACTTCGTCGAGAATCTCGCGCAGCCGCCTTTGCGCCACCACCGTGCGCTCGGTAAACGCCTTGAGCGTGACTTGGGAGAAGTAATCGTCGAGCGCGTGTTCGTCGAGCCCGGCGAGCAGCGTTCGACCGAGCGAGGTGCAGTAGGCCGGCAGGCGGCTGCCTGTGTTGAGCGACACCGACATGATGCGCGAGGTGGCCGAGCGCGCGACATACAGCACTTCGTTGTCGTCGAGCACCGCCAGCGAGCAGGATTCGCTGAGCGTGCGGCTGATCCGGTTGAGGGTCGGCAGGGCGGAGACGGTCAGCGGCGTGGACGACAGGTAGGAGTAGCCGAGCGTAAGCACCTTGGGCTTGAGCGCGAAGCTGTTGCCGTCCGCGTCCACGTAGCCGAGCTGCCTGAGCGTGTGCAGGCAGCGCCGCACCGCCGCGCGCGAGATGCCGGTGCGATGGCTGATCTGCGCGATTGTCAGGCTGCGGCGCTGGTCGCTGAAGGTGCGGATCACCGCCAGGCCGCGCGCCAGCGAGGTCATGAAATCGGGGTCGGCGAGCGCGTCGATCTCCTCGGAGACTGTCCGCGCCGGTGCGGGCGCCGCTGTTCCTTCCCGCTTTGCCTTCGCCTGCCTTTCTGTCTTGCTCGCTGTCATCCGTCTCTTTCCCGCCGGCGTATGAGCTGGAAAAGCCGTGCGGTTACCGCACACCTTCATCATTGCCGTCTTGTTTCCTGCGATTTCGTGCCGATACACTCTCTGTGCTGCTGGCGTAACAACGTAGTGCGGTTACCGCACAAAGTCAACCGCAGTATTCCCCGCAGCATTCCCGATTCCCAGGAGGACACCCCGTGATCGACAAGATTTACGCGTCGCGCGAGGCCGCGCTCGCGGACATTCCCGACGGTGCGACCATCATGATCGGCGGCTTCGGCAACGCCGGCATGCCGGCTGCGCTGATCGATGCGCTGATCGAGCAAGGCGCGCGCGACCTGACCATCGTCAACAACAATGCCGGCAACGGCGACACCGGACTGGCCGCGCTGCTCAAGGCCAAGCGCGTGCGCAAGATCATCTGCTCGTTCCCGCGCCAGACGGACTCGCATGTATTCGATGCGCTCTACCGCGCCGGCGAGATCGAACTGGAACTCACGCCGCAGGGCAACCTCGCCGAGCGCATCCGCGCGGCCGGCGCCGGCATCGGCGGCTTCTTCACGCCGACCGGCTATGGCACGCTGCTGGCCGAGGGCAAGGAAACCCGTGTGATCAATGGCCGCAACTACGTGCTGGAATCGCCGATCCATGCCGACTATGCGCTGATCAAGGCGCATCGCGCGGACCGCTGGGGCAACCTGGTCTATCGCAAGACCGCGCGCAACTTCGGCCCGATCATGGCGATGGCGGCCAAGTACACGATCGTGCAGGTGAATGAGGTCGTGGAGCTGGGCGCACTCGATCCCGAAACCATCGTCACGCCCGGCATTTTCGTGCAGCGCGTGGTGCAGGTAAGCGCCGGAGCAAAGGAGGAGCGGCAATGAAACGACTCACACGCGACCAGATGGCGCAGCGCGTGGCGCGCGACATCCATGAAGGCGATTACGTGAACCTCGGCATCGGCCTGCCCACCCTGGTCGGCAACCATCTGCCGCGCGACCGCGAAATCTTCCTGCACAGCGAGAACGGCCTGCTCGGCATGGGGCCGGCGCCGGCGCCCGGCGAGGAAGACGAGGACCTGATCAATGCCGGCAAGCAGCCGGTCACGCTGCTGACCGGCGGCGCCTACTTCCACCATGCCGACTCGTTCGCAATGATGCGCGGCGGCCATCTCGACATCTGCGTGCTCGGCGCGTTCCAGGTGTCAGTTCGCGGCGATCTCGCGAACTGGCATACCGGCGCACCGGACGCGATTCCGGCCGTCGGCGGGGCGATGGACCTCGCCGTCGGCGCCAAGCGCGTGTTCGTGATGATGGAACACCAGACCAAGAGCGGCGAGAGCAAGATCGTCGAGCGCTGCAGCTATCCGCTGACCGGCGTGGCTTGCGTGAGCCGCATCTACACCGACCTTGCGGTCATCGACGTGACGGCCGACGGACTGGTCGTGCGCGAGATGGTCGAAGGGCTCGCATTCGAGGAGCTGCAGCGCGTGACCGGCGTGCCGCTCGCCTACCAACCGCTCACCGAGGAAATGGCATGAACCAGGCTTACATTTGCGATGCGATCCGCACCCCCATCGGCCGCTACGGCGGCGCATTGAAGGATGTGCGCGCCGACGATCTCGGCGCGATTCCGCTGCGCGCGCTGATGCAGCGCAACCCCGACGTCGACTGGGCGGCCGTGCAGGACGTGATCTTCGGCTGCGCGAACCAGGCCGGCGAGGACAACCGCAACGTCGCGCGCATGGCGCTGCTGCTGGCCGGGCTGGCGCAGGAAGTCGGCGGCTCCACCGTGAACCGCCTGTGCGGTTCCGGCATGGATGCGGTCGGCACCGCCGCGCGTGCGATCAAGGCCGGCGAGGCGGGGCTGATGATCGCCGGCGGCGTCGAATCGATGACGCGCGCGCCGTTTGTGATGGGCAAGGCCGACAGCGCGTTCTCGCGCAATGCCGCGCTGTTCGACACCACGATAGGCTGGCGCTTCGTGAATCCGCTGATGAAGGCGCAGTACGGCGTCGATGCGATGCCGGAGACGGCGGAGAACGTCGCCGACGACTACCGGATCGGCCGCGAGGACCAGGACCGATTTGCGCTGGCCAGCCAGAACAAGGCCGCTGCCGCGCAGCAGAACGGTGTGCTGGCGCAGGAAATCACGCCGGTGTCGATTGCACAGAAGAAGGGCGAGGCCATCGTCGTCGAGCGCGACGAGCACCCGCGCGCGACCAGCATCGAAGCACTGGCGAAGCTCAAGGGCGTGGTGCGTCCCGATGGCACCGTTACGGCGGGCAATGCGTCCGGTGTCAACGACGGCGCCTGCGCACTGCTGCTCGCCGATGAAGCGCATGCTGCGCGCTTCGGCCTGACGCCGCGCGCCCGCATCGTCGGCATGGCAACCGCCGGTGTCGCGCCGCGCGTGATGGGCATCGGCCCGGCCCCGGCCGTGCAGAAGCTGCTGGCCCAGCTCGGCATGAGGCTGGACCAGATCGACGTGATCGAGCTCAACGAAGCCTTTGCCGCGCAGGGCCTGGCGGTGCTGCGCCAGCTCGGTCTGCGTGACGACGATGCGCGCGTGAATCCGAACGGCGGCGCGATCGCACTCGGCCATCCGCTCGGCATGAGCGGCGCGCGGCTGGTGACGACGGCGACGTATCAACTGCAGCGCACCGGCGGGCGCTTCGCGCTGTGCACGATGTGCATCGGCGTCGGGCAGGGGATCGCGATGGTGATCGAGCGGGTGTAGGGCTGAAGTTCGAAATGGGCTCCTGCCGGCGCATACCGAGCGGATGAGGTTCCTCGCTATGCTCGGAACGACAGCATTAGGGCCATTACCCGATCACTGTCGTCCCGAACGCAGTGAGGGCGGCCCGCGTCAGGGACCTCATCGCCCTGGCATGCAAAGACGCAGAGCAAGCGGATGAGGTTCCTCGCTTCGCTCGGAACGACGGCGTTGGGGCTATCGTCCGATTGCTGTCACTCCGAGCAAAGTGCTCGCAGCTCCCCACTTGCACAACAATTGAAGTCCGAACCGGGTTCCCCCCTCAGGAGTGCAATGCGACGTCGCACCGTTCTCGTTTCACCCCCACTTCATTCCTTCCCGCCCCCAGCGTCCACCATCACGCCCTGCACAAGCGCAATCACCTTGCGCAGAAACGGCGAGCGGTCGTCCGCGCGATAGCTCATGATCACCGGCGAGATGAATCCGGGCGTATCGAGCGCGCGATAGGCGATGTCATCGCGCCGCAGTCCGCGCACCGAGGCCGGGACGAGGGTGACGCCCATTCCTGAGGCGACCAGCCCGATCGCGGTCTGCAACTCGTTTGCTTCATGCACGACGCGCAGCGCATAGCCGTGCGCCCGGCACAGTCCCATCACGTGGTCGGCAAAGCTTGGGCGCGGGCGGGCCGGGTAGAGGATGAATGGACGCGCGGCGAGCTGGCCGAGCGTGAGCGTTTCCTGTTGCAGCAGCGGGTCGTCCAGCGGCAGCACCGCGATCAGCGGTTCCTCCAGCAGCACGGTGCGCACGATCGCCGGATCGTCGAGCACGATGCGGCCGAATCCGATATCGATGCGCCCCGCCTTCAGCGCCTCGATCTGCTGCGTCGTGATCAGCTCTGACAGGCCGATCTCCACCTTCGCATCGAGCCCGCGCATGGCCCGGATCATTTCCGGGATGAAGCCATACAGCGTGGACGGCACGAAGCCGATGCCGAACCACTGCTTCTCGTTCGACCCGATCTTCTTCGTGCTCTCCACGATTTCCGTCAGCCGTGCGCTCAGCTGCAGCGACTGTTCGTTGAGAAATCGTCCGGCCTCGGTCAGCTTCAGCGCGCGCGCCGAACGGTCGAACAGCTGCACGCCGAGCTCCTCCTCCAGTTCGCGGATCTGGCGGCTCAGCGGCGGCTGGGCCATGTGCAGGCGCTCGGCCGCGCGGGTGAAGTTCAGCTCCTTGGCCACGGCCTGGAAATATCGCAGATGCCGGAGTTCCATCCATACCTCCTGAGTATCGAACCAGACATACTCGATCTTGGACATGTGTGGTGTCAAGTTCCATACTCTATTCAACCCGCTCTACTTTAAAGGTATGTAACAACATGAATGCCCCGGTGACCATTCAATCGGTCGAAGCGATCCTGGTCGATCTGCCAACGATTCGCGCCCACAAGCTGGCGATGGCGACGATGCAGCAGCAGACGCTCGTGATCGTGCGCGTGCGCTGCAGCGACGGTATCGAGGGCATCGGCGAGGCGACCACGATCGGCGGGCTGACCTACGGCGAGGAAAGCCCGGAAGGCACGCAGCTGACGCTGCTGACCTACCTCGCGCCGGCGATGGCCGGCATGGACGCCACCAACATCAATGGCGTGATGGATCACCTGTCCCGCGTGGCGCGCGGCAACCGGCTGGCGAAGTCGGCGGTCGAGACCGCCTTGCTGGACGCGCAGGGCAAGCGCCTCGGCGTGCCGGTGGCGACCCTGCTCGGCGGCGCCGTGCGCAAGTCACTGCCGGTGCTGTGGACGCTCGCCAGCGGCGACACCGCCCGCGATATCGAGGAAGCCGAAGCGCTGCTCGCCAAGCGCCGCCACGACACCTTCAAGCTGAAGATCGGCCGCCGCAGCATCGAGGACGATGTCGCGCATGTGGCGGGCATCAAGCGCGCGCTCGGCGCACGCGCCAGGATCACCGTCGACGTGAACCAAGCCTGGGATGAATCGATCGCCGCACGAGCGATCGCGATGCTGGAGGATGTCGGCGTCGACCTCGTCGAGCAGCCGATCGCCCGCGAGAACCGTGCCGGCATGGCGCGCCTTGCCGCACGCTTCGTCGTGCCCATCATGGCCGACGAGGCGGTGGCCACGCCCGAGGATGCGCTGGAGCTCGCGCGCCTTGGCGCGGCCGACATCTTCGCGCTGAAGATCGCCAAGTCCGGCGGCCTGTACGGCATGTTGCGCACCGCCGCGGTCGGCGATGCGGCCGGCATTGCGATGTACGGCGGCACGATGCTCGAAGGCACGATCGGCAGCATCGCGTCCGCTCATGGTTTCTGCGCGCTGCCGCGCCTGTCCTGGGGCAGCGAGCTGTTCGGCCCGCTGCTGGTGACCGACGACGTCGTCGTCGAGCGCGCGGTCTACCGCGATTTCGAAATGCACCTGCCCGAAGGACCGGGCCTTGGCCTGTCGCTCGACGAGGACAAGCTCGCGTTCTACCGGCGCGATCGCGCCCGCGTGCTGCACGCGGTGGCGGGCGGCGCCTGAACAACACCGGAGATGACGATGCTTTACCTGGTACGCATGGACGTGAAGTTGCCGCATGACATGCCGGCTTCCGTCGCAGACGACATCAAGCAGCGCGAGAAAGCCTACGCACAGGAACTCCAGCGCAACGGCAAGTGGCTGCACCTGTACCGCGTGGTCGGCGAATACGCGAACTACAGCGTCTTCAACGTCGATTCGAATGACGAACTGCACACGCTGCTGTCCGGCCTGCCGCTGTTCCCGTACATGGACATCAAGGTCACGCCGCTGGCCCGGCATCCGTCGGCCATCGATTGAATCCCCAACCTTCTACAATGGAGACATGATGAAACACGCCCTCCTGAAGACCGCGCTTGCCGGTCTGGCATTGACCGCCGCGTTCGCCGGCACCGCCCATGCGAACGACGCATGGCCGACCAAGACGGTACGCTGGGTCGTGCCGTTCCCGCCGGGTGGCGCGATGGACGTGATCGCGCGCACGCTCGGCGACAAGCTCTCGCAGAGCCTGAAGCAGCCGGTGATCATCGAGAACCGTCCGGGCGCGGGCGGGACCATCGGTTCCAACACGGTGGCGAAGGCCGACCCGGACGGCCACACGATCATGATCGTGTCGATCGGTCATGCACTCAATCCCAACCTGTATCCGCGCCTGCCGTACGACGCGGCCAAGGATTTCGAGCCGGTCAGCCTGGTCGCCATCGTGCCCAACGTGCTCGTGGTCAACTCCACGGTCAAGGCCAATTCGGTCAGCGAACTGGTCGCCCAGGCCAAGGCCAATCCCGGCAAGCTGACCTATGCGTCGGCCGGCAACGGCACCTCGATCCACATGGCCGGCGAAATGTTCAACTCGATCGCCGGCGTGGACATCATGCACGTGCCTTACAAGGGCAGCGGCCCGGCGGTCACCGACCTGATCGGCGGCCAGGTCAACATGATGTTCGACTCGATCACCTCGGCCAAGCCGCACATCGAATCGGGGCGCCTGCGTCCGCTGGCGGTGACCACCGCGAAGCGTTCCGCGACGCTGCCGAACGTGCCGACCGCCGCCGAAGCCGGCCTGAAGGGCTACGAGGTGAGCCCGTGGTTCGCGGTGTTCGCGCCTGCCAACACGCCCAAGCCGGTGATCGACCGCCTGCATGGCGAGATCGTCAAGGCGATGCAGATGCCAGACGTGAAGGCGCGCTTTGCGACGATCGGCGCCGAACCGGTCGGCTCCTCGCCGGAAGAGCTGCGCACCTACCTGCGCAGCGAGACCGATCGCTGGGCCAAGCTGATCAAGGAGCGCAACATCACCGCGAACTGATGCGGTAAAGGGGATGGGCGGCAAGTCCGCCGTCCCTGCCATGCGGCGCTTGGGCGCACGCGCAAACGAAGTCAGAAGCCCTGACAAAATGCCGATGGCTAGGCGCGCCGACGCAGCCAGGTCGTGTAGAACGGCAAGGAGGCGCAACGCTGCCTTCGGCTTTTTGTCAGGGATGTTAAGGAGGCATTGATGGCAACCATGCCAGTCCAGTCGGGCAGCTTGCATTACCAGATCGAGGGAGACGAGGGCGCGCCCTGGCTCATCCTCTCGAATTCGCTGGGGACGGCGCTCGAGATGTGGGATCCGCAGATGCCGGCGCTGTTGCGGCAGTTCCGGGTGCTGCGCTACGACACGCGCGGACACGGGCGTTCGGAAGTCACGCCCGGCCCGTACACGATCGCCCAGCTCGGCGCCGACGTGATCGGCCTGATGGATGGCCTGGACATCGCCCGTGCGCATTTCTGCGGGCTGTCGATGGGCGGCATGACCGGCATGTGGCTGGGCATTCATCATCCGCAACGCGTCGGGCGTCTCGCGCTGTGCAACACCGCCGCACGCATCGGCCCGCCCGAGCTGTGGAACGCGCGCATCGCGAAAGTGACGAGCGAAGGCATGGCCTCGATTGCCCCGGCCGTCATCGACCGCTGGTTCACGCCGCGCTTCCAGCAGGAAGCGCGGCAGCAGGTCGAGCGCGTGCGCGCGATGCTGGAGTCGATGCCTCCCGACGGCTACGCCGCCTGCTGCGCGGCCGTGCGCGACATGGACCAGCGCGGCGCCCTCGGCCGCATCCAGGCGCCGACGCTGGTGATCGCCGGCACGCATGACGGCTCCACGCCGCCCGCGGACGGCCGCGCCGTCGCGGGCTGCATCGCCGGTGCGCGCTATGTCGAGCTGGACGCCGCCCACCTGTCCAACTGGGAGCAGTGTGAGCAGTTCACCGACGCAGTGGTCGGCTTCCTGAACGAAGGCGCGCCGCAGGCATCCGCCTGAGCAGGGCCGCCCGCACGCCCGCGGCTGTGCGCTTCATTTGCTGTTCATCAGCCCGATCATGTTGTTCATCGCCTCCCGGCAGGCCAGCAGCGCGGGCTGCTGGAGGCAGGAATCCCAGGGGCCCACGAACCCGAGCGGCGCCGGAAACAGCACCACGTTGGCCGGCGCATACCTGTACATGGTCTGCCGCACGCGCTCCGGCTCGTCGGTCATCAGCCGGCTGTAGCTGGCGTCGTCCAGCCGCATCATTTCGGCAAGCGGTTCGGGATCGACGAAGGGCAGGTCGACCAGGCGCAGCCAGGCCTCGGGCATTGTCGTTGGCGCGGGTATCGGACCGTTGAGCGCGGGCTGTGGTTCGTTGCGCAGATACCAGGTCCGTACCGGCATCACCTCGATTTCCTGGCCCGCGCCGCCGGGCGGGCTGCTGAAGGCAACGACCCGGGCGAGCAGGGTGCCGTTCGGGAGGCTGGTCCCATCGAAGTCCAGCCAGGCGAGCGTCTTGTCGCGCGAGATGTTGAAGAC
>DATLGF010000176.1:0-5993 GCA_035540575.1 Noviherbaspirillum sp. | reverse complement strand
GCCGCCCAGGCGCCGCAAGCCGCCGTGCAGACCATCCGCGCCGAAACCGCCGAGTTCACGCTCGCAAACGGCATGAAGCTCATCGTGCGCGAGGACAGGCGCGCACCGACGGTCGCCCACATGATCTGGTATCGCACCGGTTCCATCGACGAGCAGAGCGGCGTGACCGGTGTTGCGCACGTGCTCGAGCATATGATGTTCAAGGGCACGAAGACCCTGGCGCCTGGCGAGTTCAGCCAGCGCGTCGCCGCGCTCGGCGGTCGCGAGAACGCGTTCACCAGCAAGGATTACACCGCCTACTTCCAGCAAATCGAGAAATCGCGGCTGGAACAGGTGATGGCCTTGGAAGCGGACCGGATGGTCAATCTTGTGTTCGACCCCGAAGAATTCGCGCGTGAGATCCGCGTCGTGATGGAGGAACGCCGCTGGCGCACGGACGACCAGCCGCTCGGACTGGTGCATGAGGCCCTGAACGCGACTGCGTACATGGCGCATCCGTATCGTCACCCTATCGTCGGCTGGATGAGCGACCTGCAGAGCATGACAGTCGACGACGCGCGCGCCTGGTACGAGCATTGGTACGCGCCGAACAATGCGGTGATGGTGGTGGTCGGGGACGTCGACGCCGGCGAAGTGCGCGCATTGGCCGAGAAGCACTTCGGCGCGATACCGCGACGCCCGGTGCCGGTGACCCGGCCCCAGCACGAGCCGGAGCAGCGCGGCATCAAGCGCGTGACGGTCAAGGCGCCGGCCGAGAACCCGTATGTCGCGCTGGCCTTCAAGGCACCCACGCTGCGCGACGTCGAAAAGGACGAGGAAGTGCATGCGCTCGACGTGCTGGCCGCGATCCTCGACGGTTACGACAACGCCCGTCTGCCTGCACGGCTGGTGCGTACCGACCGCGTCGCCAATTCGGTCGGTGCCGGCTATTCGAATATTTCGCGCGGCCCGTCGCTGTTCGTGCTCAACGGCACGCCCGCCGCAGGCACAACAACCGCGCAACTGGAAAAGCTGCTGCGCGCCGAGGTCGCGCGCGTGGCCAAGGAGGGTGTGTCCGAGCAGGAATTGCAGCGCGTGAAGGCGCAGCTGATTGCCGGACAGGTCTACAAGCGCGACTCGATCTTCGGCCAGGCGATGGAAATCGGCATCATGGAGATGAGCGGGCTGTCTTACCGCGACATCGATCGCATCATCGAAAAGCTGCGTGAGGTCACCGCCGAGCAAGTCCAGGCGGTGGCGCGCAAGTACTTCCATGACGACAACCTCACCGTAGCCACGCTGGTGCCGCTGCCCCTGACCGAGAAAAAGGAGCCGGCGCCGCCGGCCGGCCTACGCCATTGAGACTGCCATGTTCCGACGCTTTCTGTTTTCCTGCCTGATCGGCCTCATTGCCCACGCGCCGGCCCTCGCCGCGCTCAAGATCGAAGCCTGGACGCTCGAGAACGGCGCGCGCGTGCTGTTTGTCGAGAATCACACGATTCCGATGCTCGACGTCAGCGTGGATTTCGATGCGGGTTCGCGGCGCGACCCGCAAGGCAAGCCCGGCACCGCCTTGCTGACGCAGGCGATGCTGGCGCGCGGACTGCGCGCGGAAGGGAAGGAGCCGGCGCTCACCGAAGCCCAGATCTCCGACACCTTTGCCGATACCGCCGCCCAGCAGGGCGGCGCGGCCGGCATGGACCGCGCAGGCGTCACGCTGCGCACGCTGGCCGATCCCGCCGAGCGCGATGTGTCTGTCGCGCTGCTCGCGCGCCTGCTCGCCCATCCAAGCTTCCCCGACAACTTCCTTGCGCGCGACCGCGCGCGCCTGATCGCCGCGATCAAGGAGGAGGAAACCAAGCCTGAAGCGATTGCCGACAAGGCCTTCCGCCGCCATGCGTATGGGGATCACCCTTACGGGCGCAGTCCGACGGCGGCCTCGGTGCAGGCGATTGCGCGGGATGACCTGGTGCGTTTTCATCGCACACATTACGTCGCGAACCGCGCGGTGGTTGCGATGATAGGCTCGATCTCGCGTGCCCAGGCCGATGCGATTGCGCGTGAACTCACCCGCCGTCTTCCTCAGGGCGCACCGCTGCCGGAGCTGCCGCAGGTGCGGATCGCGCCGGGGCAGGAGCACTGGATCGCGCATCCCGCCTCGCAGGCGCACGTGGTCATCGGCATGCCGGCGGTCGCCCGCGGCGACCCGGATTTCTTCCCGCTCATGGTCGGCAACTACACGCTCGGAGGCGGCGGATTCGTCTCGCGCCTGATGCGCGAGGTGCGCGAGAAGCGCGGCCTGGCCTACAGCGCGTACAGCTATTTCAGCCCGCTTGCGCAGCCCGGTCCGTTCGAAGCCGGCCTGCAGACGCAGCGCGAGCAGGCCGACAATGCGCTCGGCGTGGTCCGCGAGACCATCGGTGCTTTCCTGCGCGACGGGCCGAGCGAACAGGAGCTGCAGGCGGCCAAGGACAACCTGATCGGAGGCTTTGCGCTGCGCATCGACAATAACCGCAAGATCCTCGACAACATCGCGATGATCGGCTTCTACGGCTTGCCGCTCGATTACCTCGACACCTGGACCGAGCGTATCGCGCGCGTGACGCTCGCGGACGTGCGCGCCGCGTTCGGCCGCAAGCTCGCGGTCGAGGGCATGACCACGGTGGTGGTGGGCGGAGCGCGCCAGTAGATGCAATCCCGAAAGACAGCGCGGGCGGCCCCGGCTGCGGCGCACCGCATCCGGATCATTGGCGGCCAGTGGAAGCGCACGCCGTTGCCGGTGCCCGACGCCGAGGGCCTGCGCCCGACCCCGGACCGCGTGCGGGAAACGGTGTTCAACTGGCTCACGCATCTGCTGAACTGGGACGAGGTGCGCTGCCTGGACCTGTTCGCGGGCACCGGTGCGCTCGGCTTCGAGGCCGCCAGCCGCGGCGCGGCGCACGTGGTAATGGTCGAACAGTTCACACCGGCATTGCGCCAGCTCGAGGCCACGCGCACGAAGCTTGGCGCGGCCCGCGTCGAGGTGCGGCGCGGCGACGCGTTTGCAGTCGCGCGCGAATTCACCGCGGCCGGCCGCCGCTTCGAGCTGATCTTTCTCGACCCTCCCTATCATCAGGACTGGTTGGCGCGGATGTTGCCTCAATGTGAACGCCTGTTGACCGACGGCGGCCTGGTCTATGCTGAAGCGGAGCACGCGCTCGACGGACAAGTAGCGCCGGCGTGGATGGACGGGTGGGACGTGCTGCGCTCGGATCGCGCCGGCCTGGTTTACTACCACTTGCTGCGACGCAAAACCGTCCCGCAAAATGCGGCATAATGGCGCGTTCGATTGACCTACCATTGGTGAGGGAGCCGCGATGGTTACAGCAGTCTACCCAGGAACGTTCGACCCGCTGACCCGGGGCCATGAAGACTTGGTGCGCCGTGCCTCCGGCCTGTTCGACAAGCTGGTGGTCGGCGTGGCGATCAGCACCAACAAGCGCCCGTTCTTCTCGCTCGACGAGCGCCTGTCGATCGCCAATGAAGTCCTCGGGCACTACCCGAACGTGCAGGTCGAGAGCTTTTCCGGCCTGCTGAAGGACTTCGTGCGGGCACACGACGCGCGCGTGATCGTGCGCGGGCTGCGCGCTGTGTCGGACTTCGAGTATGAATTCCAGATGGCCGGCATGAACCGCTACCTGCTGCCGGACGTCGAAACCCTGTTTCTCACCCCGTCCGACCAGTACCAGTTCATCTCGGGCACCATCGTGCGCGAGATCGCCACGCTGGGCGGGGACGTATCCAAATTCGTGTTCCCTTCGGTCGAACGCTGGCTGAAGGAAAAGATCGCGAAGGGCAACAACACCTGATCAGGCATTCACCATGGCCTTGATGATCACCGACGACTGCATCAACTGCGACGTGTGCGAGCCCGAGTGCCCGAACGAGGCCATCTACATGGGGCCGGAGATCTACGAGATCGATCCGAACAAGTGCACCGAATGCGTCGGCCACTTCGATGAACCGCAGTGCCAGCAGGTGTGTCCGGTCGCGTGCATCCCGTTCAATCCGGCCTGGCGCGAATCGCGCGAGGAGCTGCAGGCGAAGTACGAGCGGCTGCAGACCGAGAAGCAGGTTTGACCGGGCCCTGAGTACGGGCCGTCGGCCTGCGCCGGCTCAGAACGCCAGTTCCGCCTCGATGTCCTGCCCCACACGCAGCACGCTGCCTTCGCCTGCCGCGACGATTGCATTCATTCCGAACGTAATCCCGCCGCCAACCTTTTCGTTGGCGCGGTAGGTCTGCAGCACGTCGACCGGATCCGGCCCGCGTTCGCCGGTGGCCTGATCCACCGACGGTATCGTGCAGCGCGCGCAGGGCTTCACCGGCTTCAAGACCGCATCGCCGGCGCGCAGCGCCTGCACATAATCCTCTTCGAACGCGCCGATGCCGTTCACGACCACATTGGGACGGAACCGGTTCATCGGCAGCCGCGCGCGCCCTTGTCCCGCAAGCTTTTCATTGAGGTCGGCCAGCGACGCTTCCGAGATCACCAGCAGAGGAAAGCCGTCCGAGAACATCGTCGTCGCCGGTATGCCGCCGGTCCAGTCGCTGTCGACGCTGCGGCGCGCGTCCGCATGGAAGCGCACCAGCCGGCAGGGCGTGCCGAGGAAGCTGGAGAACCACGCGGCGGTGGTCTCGTCGCAGTCGTAGGCCTTCACGGTGTCGTCCCAGACGCGCACATCGATCACGCGAGCATCCTCGGGATCGGGCAGCCCGAGCGGCACCTCGATGCGCAGCATGCCTGGCGCGCGCAGCTCCAGCGTCTCCGACTTGATCTTCGGCTGGATCAGCGCCATGCGCGGATGCTCGCGCTGGCTGAGGAACTCGCCCTGGGCGTCGACCACCATCCATTCGCGGTCGTAGATGTGTTCGCTCATCAGGCCGGCTTCAGTGAGCGTGGCTTCGCGCAGCGAGATGCCGGCACAGGACTTGATCGGGTACAGCGTGAGTTCGGAGATGGTGGGCATGGCGATATCGTGGCGCTCACACGTTGAAAAGGAAGTTCAGCACATCGCCATCCTTGACGACGTACTCCTTGCCTTCGGCGCGCATCTTGCCTGCTTCCTTTGCGCCCTGTTCGCCCTTGAACGTGATGTAGTCGTCGAAGGAGATCGTCTGGGCGCGGATGAAGCCGCGCTCGAAATCGGTGTGGATCACGCCGGCGGCTTGCGGAGCAGTGGCGCCGATCGGCACCGTCCAGGCGCGCACTTCCTTCACGCCCGCGGTGAAATAGGTCTGCAGGCCGAGCAGCTTGAAGCCGGCGCGGATCAGGCGGTTCAGGCCGGGTTCGTCCATGCCCATGTCGGCCAGGAACTCGCCCTTGTCGGCTTCGTCCAGATCGGCGATCTCGGCTTCGATCGCCGCGCAGATCGCCACCAGCGGCGCATTCTGTTCGGCCGCATAGGCGGCCAGTTGATCCAGCAGCGGATTGTTGGTGAAGCCGGTGTCGGAGACATTGCCGACATACATCGCCGGCTTGGCGGTGATCAGGCACAGCGGCTTGATCAGGGCCATTTCATCGGCATCCAGTCCCAGTGCGCGCACCGGTTTGGCTTCATTGAGACCAGCCTGGATACGCTCGAGCAGCGCAACCAGCTTGATCGCTTCCTTGTCGCCGGCCTTGGCTTTCTTGCCTTCGCGCTGGATGGTTTTTTCCACCGTACCGAGATCGGCCAGCGCGAGTTCGGTCTGGATCACCGCGATGTCGTCGAGCGGGCTGACCTTGCCGGCCACGTGCACGACGTTCGGATCCTCGAAGCAGCGCACGACATTGACGATCGCATCCGTTTCGCGGATATGGGCGAGGAACTGGTTGCCCAGGCCTTCGCCCTTCGACGCACCGGCGACCAGGCCGGCGATATCGACGAACTCGACGATGGCCGGCACGATGCGCTCAGGCTTGACGATGTCGGCCAGTTGCTGCAGCCGCGCATCCGGCACTTCGACCACGCCGACGTTGGGCTCGATCGTGCAG